>JBLICC010000058.1:0-3070 GCA_047631715.1 Alteromonas naphthalenivorans | reverse complement strand
CTTACTGCATTGCAGAATCTGCAGTTTTATAATAATAAGTTAACGACTCTGGATACCAATATCTTTGCTGGACTCACTGCATTGCAGTATCTGTATCTTCATAAGAATCAGTTAACGACTTTGGATCCCAAGCTCTTGACTGAACTCACTGCATTGCAAGATTTGTATCTTAGTGATAATAAGCTAACCGAGATTAATCCAAAGATGTTTTCTGGATTAGTAGCATTGCAAGAGCTTGATCTTGAAAAGAATAAGCTAACAAGAGAAAACGTACGAAGTATTAGGGTTGAAATTCCAAAGGTATGTATATGGATATAAAAGAGCGTAAAGAAATATTCTTCTTATGCCTTTTTATAACGATACAAACTTCGAGTTCGTGCTCCGGTTGATAGATTCAGCTCAGGGGCACGTTTCCACGCCAGGGTAAAATAAGCTTATTGCAATCCCAAATAAGCTCAATGTCTAGACCTGTTGATTTTTTTATAAAAACATTTACAATTAGAATATATAAAATTGGATAAAGATAGATAAATAATGGAGGTTATTATGATTCGCAAGCTTATTTTAGGGACATTACTTTTAGGAGCGGTGGTTAGCCCACTTAATGCAATGCAAGTATTGCAACGCGCACGTATTGGTGCTCGTTCTTTGGGTCAAGTTGCTAAGGTTAATCAACAGGTGGTGCAACAAGTACCTCATTTTATGCCTTCAATGGCTCAACAAACTGCAGTGATTTCTACTCTTAATCAACAGCAATAATCACAAAACAGTTCACGCTTTAATAATAAACATCTGTTGGCCGGTCTTACGGGTCTAGGTATTGGTTATGGTTTAAAAGAGAAAGTTAAAGCTGAGGGTAAAAGTGATGAAGGTGAAGTAAAGAGTGATCAAGAAATTAAAACACCTATTTGTATGGCAGAATTTAACAGGCTTTCCGAATCAGAACAGATACATTTTTTAGTAACATGCTGGAAAAAAGATTATTTGTCATGGAAGGATTGGTTTATTATACAAGTAGTATTTACTAACAAGGATCTTTCAAAAGAAGTTAAAGATAGTTTTATTTCTCAATGCATTACGAAAAAAGATTTTTTAGATTTTAATAAAAATTATCTTTGTTTTTTACCTTGTATTATCGAAGCATTTTCATTACTAGAAGGTGAAAAGCAGCTAGAAATATTCACAACGCTATATAACAAGAGGAAGTCCCTACGTAATTTATTGTATGGTGAATATGGTTTTTATAATTCATTTGCAGAGTGTATGTTTCTTGAAGAGGCGTATGTTGTATCTTCTGAGCAAGTTAAAAAGAATCTGATTGCTTTATATAGTAAAGAAGTAGATTTTGAGACTTTGTCTTGTCGAACATCTCTACCTTTTAGCGATGAGATTATTGTCGCGACATTTGCAACATTAGATGAAGAAGAACAAATAAAAATTTTAATTCGATGGTATGATGAAGGCATTTTTGTAAAAGAATTTACTCGATGGTATGGTGAAAGTGTTCTTTATAAAAAAAGCTTGCTTGTAAAAAAACTTTATGAAAATTCTTCATATGAGGTGAAAAAGCATGTAGTAAAAACTCGCTTTCCTAAGTTTAATGAATCATTAAATATTTATACAAATACTCCAACAGGTCAACATATATATAATCATGTTGGTTATACAAAGTATCAAAATATTTTTTTATCAGTAAAAGTACAAAAAATATGTAATTCTTTAATGTCATATTCTTCTGATAAATTAAAATATGATGATAAAATTACTTTTTTTCATGGACAAGGATGGAGTTGGAATTTACAAGCAACAGTAGCTAAGAAGTTGTATGCAAAAACAAATAATACAACAGTAGGTGATGATTTTACGTTTTTACGTTTTTCTAAGGAAGACCCAGGTTATTGTGAAGAACATCAAAAAGAATTGGCTCAAAATGGAGTTAATAATAAATCAAGAATATTATTTGATGAACAACGACCAAATGTGCTTTTTGCAAATTTAGCACTTTTTGCAAATCATTGGGGTTCAAATACCGTTGATTATGTAAGTTGTAATAATGATCAAAGTATTATACAGGGTAAGAATATTAAGAATCTTATTGATGTTTTTACAGCTTTTGGATTTGAAGAAGAAATAAAACAATTGCAATCGCAAGAACCAGGACTTTTGAATCGATGGTTGTGGGCAGGATCAGGACCATTGAATGAGCTTGAGCAATTACATAGATCAGCTTCTGAGTATGGTAATTTTGTAACCATTACTATGCCGCGTCAGCTTGCTTCTGAAATTTCTTATCCAACAAGATCTGGTGGATCAAGATTTGAGTATGAGGGCATGAGCGATGTTTCTGATATTGTAGATAATTTTGGTAAAATGCCATTTCGTAATGAGTATTGTATTGCACTTGGTCCAAACATGCTTGATCCAATTGAAGCACAAAAAGCAGGCATTGAGATTAAATCTTGGAACAGTGCGGATCCAAAAATTATTGCAGAACGTGATGCATTAATAGATGAAATTATTGAACTTTGTGTTGCTATTAAAGCCGCTAAATAAAATTACACTTTTTTATAACGATACAAACTTCGAGTTCGTGCTCCGGTTGATAGATTCAGCTCAGGGGCACGTTTCCACGCCAGGGTAAAATTGCGTGTCTGTAGATTGCTAAATATTTGTTCTTCTTGTGCTATTTGGCTAGTAGCGTTTGATGGTGCTTTGATAGCTACAATCATATTCGTTTCTTTTTTGAGCGGACTTAATGACGCAAACAAATTCTTATTAATTTTAAAATTCTTTTTAATCTCATGACACAACGGCAGAATGCTTTTACCTACTAAACTAGTATAGAGTTCTCGTTGTTGTGGTTGCTTGTTGTCGATAAGCATAAGTACTGAGTAATGATTAATATCTGTAAGATTATTATATTCATAAGTATACCGTGGGTGCAGGGTAGGTTTGTTGAATATAAATGGTTGTTGAGAATAGAAGTTATAGAACTGTTGTATCTTATCTGGGTTGGGCATAAACGATGCATGTTTTGAATCTTGTGGAATGGGCGTACCTAGTTGAATGG
>JBLICC010000057.1:0-3318 GCA_047631715.1 Alteromonas naphthalenivorans | reverse complement strand
TTGTGCACAAACAGTAACCAGTAAAATTATGGATATTCTCTATAGAGCCTTAGAAGAGTAATTTTATGCTTTTACTTCTTTATCAATCTTTACATAAGCGTATACACGACGCTTAAAATGACTCAAAAGTGCCTGCGCCACTAAATACCCTGCAGTATCAACAACTATTCCAGGAACAAGAGGAACAGCATCAAGCGTTTGTGGATGATCTTTAAGTTCAGGAAATTCTTTAATAGATTTATCAACAGGAAACATACCGTGCAAATCAGCACGACAAAGCGCAATACTCATACGTATAATACGCTCATTTGGCATTCCACCGTTATAATTAGCTTCATAAGTATACTTTTCGAGATCTGCAATAAATGTATTAAAAGCACTCAATGTTACGGTTGATTTTTTTTTCATAGAGCTCAATGCTTTACCAAATTCTTGATGCATCCCTACTAAAACAGCCAAGGTTGCACGATCTTGACCTTTAACATTCATATGATTACACCATGCATCAAAATCATACGTATCTCCCTTTTTATTTAAAAGATACTTGCGCTTACCCAAGATATATTCAAAGCCAACACGTGGATGCGTAGGCTTAACCAAATAATTATAATCAAGATCACCAGCTTTACCTATATCATGCATAAATGCTGCAATGGTCATAATTCTGCGATCATTTTTATTAATACCTATTAACCACTGAGACTTACTCTCAAACAACGTATCCATGGCTTTTGCAACCCATACCATATGTTCATACAAATGCCCGGCATGACAATCACCACGAATTTTTTTATATTTTTTAAGATCAGTAAATAACCCTTTATGATCAAGCGACTTTGCTTGCACCGGAATAATACAAAAAGAAAAACCTAAAAATAATAAACATGATTTTTTCATAATAAAGCCCTAATTATTAAAAAGATTTCTCACAAAATCACTAACTTTTTTAACAATAGATTCTCTTTGCACGCGACAGTTTGGTATTTCAGATTTAAAAATATTTTTAAGATGTAATGGTCGAGATACAAGTTTATAAGCAATTTTATGAGTCTTTGGTCCAAGAATAGGAACCTCGTTTGCTTCTAATTGGTGTAAAACATTCCTTATAGACTCACTAAATTTCTGTCCTAATCTAAGTTCTCTACTTACTACAAGAGACTCAATCATGTATCCTTGCGTCATTAATGTTTTTACTACCTCAACACAATGAGTAAATCCAGCTGCTACAATAACAGAATCTTTATTTTTTTCATGAAGTATTTTATTAAGTCCAATAAGAATGTCTGCATCAACTTTTGCACTATCATCAAGAACACGTACTATGGATCGACCTTTTCTTTTGTCTACATCATAAAAATATACATCTTCAGCACCATCCACGTTTTGCAATTCTCTTTTATTGTACTTTTTTCCAACTAGTTTCTTTCCTAATCCTTTCATAGGAGTAACTGGCGTACGCACAAAATATTTTTTCAACCAATTTTCTTTAGCTAACGCTCTTCCTCCTAGCAGGGAAAGAACCTCACTCTCTGCATTTGATATATATGTATCTTCTTGAAATCGATCTTGCCACTCCTCATTTATTAATGAAATGCCGCAATGGCGCACAATAGACAATAACTCCTGATGTTGCTTGACTAAATAAGGCAAATGTTTTGATTTGAAAAAAGATCCATATTGACTCGAAATAGGTTCAAGTTCAGATTCTTCATACTGGTCAGTTAATAAAGCTTGTTCTTCGCTATCTGCAATAATAGACCGATGGGCATTTGTTTTTTGCATAAACTCACGTCGCTGTTCTTCCGCTAATGATTTGATATGTAAAGAATAGTTTTCACTAGAAATGGGATTAACCTCAACAGAGGCATGTATATCATATAAAAAATATACAACTTTACCTGTTTGAGCATGAGTAAGTTTTCTAAAAGCAAAAAAGTCAGCTCTCAAAGAACTGAATATAAGAATATTTAAACACAAAAATAATAATTTCTTTTTCATAATAACCTCCTAATAACCATTTTACCCTAATATCAAAAGAAGCTATCTACAAAACCACCTACTTTATCAAATAAAGATTCTTTTTTTACACTACCATTGGCATCATTTTTTATTTCTTCTGCAAGCGTTTCATTAAGATTTAAAGGCCGACTTATAACATCATAATTGAATACATCAAAACCAGTTGAGTCATTGTTTTCTAATGCTATTAAACTATCATCTAAACCATCTTTTGATAATCGTATAGCCTCAAGGTCATTACTAAAAACAAGAGGGCCAGATACATACCCTTGATTCTCTAATTCCTTAACTAAGGCAACACAATGAATATACCCAGCAGCTATAATAACAGAATCGCTACTCTTCTCTTTTAAAATTTTATTAAGACCAATAAGTATTTTATTATCAACCCCTGCAACATCTTCTTCTGTGTCTAAAGAAGACATTTGCCTAGAATCAGCATTATAAAAATAAACACCTTCTATCTCGGGCACTTGATGTAATTCTTTTTGTGTATACTTTCCAATAAGATTTTTCCCCAAGCCTTTCATCGGCGTTACAGGTAGTCGAAAATAGTTACCATCTACAATTTTTCTTTCTCCAATGCAAGATCGAAGCCTATTATCTGTTGCTTTTCCTATCGTTTGTTCGGTTTCATCAGCAAAATAATCTTGCCAATCTTCATTTATAAGAGACACTTCATAATGTTTTATAATAAATAATAGATCTTGCTGTTGTTTATTTAAATTCGGCAAATGTTTTATTTTAAAATCTGTTGCATATCGCTCTAAAGGATGTAAAGGATCTTCTATTCTTTCTAACTCAACACCACGTAATACTTGTTTAAAATCATCACGTTCTTTTTTAATTATTTCACCCTCTTTTGCATCAATATCTTTCTTCTTCGGCGGGTTAACCTCAACAGAGGCATGTATATCATATAAAAAATACACAATCTTGCCTGTTTGAGCATGAGTAAGTTTTCTAAAAGCAAAAAAGTCAGCTCTCAAAGAACTGAACATAAGAATATTTAAGCACAAAAATAATAATTTATTCTTCATAATAACCTCCTAATAACCATTCTACTCCAAGAGACCTATCGAAATAAAGAGTTAGTCAGCATATTGGCATAAATAAGCTTGTATACCACTTTGCAATAATGCTATTTCGTGCTATCATTAAAAATAGCTACTAATTTAAAGATTCAATTTTTAAGCTTTCTCGGCTTATTTTCTTTTGAATTTTTTCCGTAAACATACTTTTAAGCTTATACAAGGGAACAATAATGCCCTCAAGCAAATATATATTGCCAATTTTTTG
>JBLICC010000056.1:0-3612 GCA_047631715.1 Alteromonas naphthalenivorans | reverse complement strand
TTCATACTTTTTTAAAAAATAGTTTTTAATTAAAGGATCTTTACCTTCTAAATGCCAAAAAATTAATGAACCATCAAATAAAAAAATAAGCGGGAGATCGGGAAACTCTTGGCGCAAAATAATACATTGCTCAAGGCCTTTTTCTAATTCAAACTCTTCTCGCTTACAATTAACAATATCAACTGAAGCACCTATTTCATTATCAAAATCTTGCTCTACAAAAACAAATGGTTCTGTAGACAATCGAGTAACACCCGGACCAACACCATAGCGCAACACAACCGTTCCAATATTAAGAAGAAAACAACTAATACCTTGGTGCTTATCAGGATAAACTTGCGAACCATCAACCGAAAGTACTTGATAAGGTACGTGTGTATTTTGAACCTTAAAAGATTGGTTAACGTCGCCATTCCAAGTTGGCACTGCCCAAGGTAATGGGGCCCCTTTGCATTTTTGTTGAAATAACGGATCTTGAGAAAGTTCTTGCCATGCTTTAAAAGCAACTTCTTGCTCATGAGAAAGATCAAGAAATAATTTATCTGAAACGGCCTGTAGCTCTCGCAATACTTTAGTCCGGTCAAGCATTATTTCTCCTTTTGATACTCCTTGAGTGCATTATGCACTGCTTCCAAGGGTAAAAGACCACAACGCAAACGTGTAGGTCCAAGTTTAAGTTGCAATAGATCAAGCATCGTTTGTTTATCAAATGCCATAATCTGATCTATCGATAAACCAATTACTTTATCAACAAGCACCGATGCTCCTGCAGAACTAATTACACAACCACTCGCCTGAAATTTACAAGCAATAATAATATTATCTTTAATCTGTGCTTCGATTGCTATTGAATCACCGCACGACGGATTATACACCCCTGATTTTGCATTGGCATCTTTAAACGAGCCTTTGTTACGTGGGTGATTATAATGATCTAGAAGATTTTGATTATATAAATTTTTATAGTCCATTGTTTTGTACCTCAAAGAAAAAGTATACTCGTCTTTCGTTAAAATCACCAAAAATAACGGGGTAAACCATGAAAAAGCTTATTATACTGACTCTTATACTCCTACAAACCACACAAGTTTGGTCAGTCGATTCAAGACCAGGAAGCATAACACCTACCAATACACCCATAGAAGCACCACTCGTAATTACATCTAATATACATCAACTTTTAAAGGAACATGATCATACAAGAAAAGATATCCAATTTAAAAAAGGTGCTGCTACTGCTGCTGCAACTTTAGGACTGTATGGTCTTTCTGAAACCGGGCTTGCTCATGAATTACTACCGATTTCAAGATCCGCTACTTCTACTCTTATTACAATCGGTCTTGGAACTATTGTAAGCACAGGAGGCCTTTGGGTAGCAGCGGACATGTACAAAGCATATCAATACGGACGAGATGCCAAAACTAATATCGATCAAGCACTCGAAGAACTCAAAAACCTAAAATCTATGCTCGAACAGTTAAAAGTGCATCAAGCAGAATTTTCCACTGAACATCTTGCTATGAAAGACATGGTTGCCGCAGCCCATACTAATGCAACAGCTGCACGAACTAGCATGGAAGGAGCAGAACTAAGTATCGTTACGCTTGTACAAAATATGCAAGGCGATATGAAAGATGTGGTACATGTAAAAGAAGTTATTGCACTCAAAAAAAGAATGGCTGGTATGGAAGAACTTTTACAAATTATTGCACTCAAAGATTTGCAAGATGCAGCTAATGTAGGACCAGACTTCGATACCATGGTTACTCAAGCTACAGAGCTAGAAGAAGCCGCCAATAGATTTGTTAAAACTGATGATCAACCAAAAAGTGAAGAAACAGGATTAAAATCAAAAGAATCAAGTAGAAAATCAAAATGGTTCAGACACTAGCAAGCTTATGATTTCTGTTCAGATAGAAAAAAAACATTTCAATGATATGACTCGAGAGCTTACCCAAAAAAACCACTGGAAAATGCGAATAAGAAAATTGATAAAATAAATTGCAATAGTTGCTTTATACACTATGTTTGTAATGTAGTAATGCTTTAAATTTAGGGGAGTTTTATAATGCAAGTTCAATCTTTAAGCAATGCAGTTACCGGTCTTTTTCCACTAATCTATAACAAAAATGTTGCCAATATGAATATTATTTTTGATCTTAGTGGTGTTTTTTTTGAAGCACAAACCAGCAAGCCTTGTTCTATCCAAAATCGATTTGCCTGCGCACTTAAACCAATAAATGTTAGTGCAAGCATGCGAATTTTGCATGATTGTCTTAACAATGGCCATCGTCTTTTTGTAGTTTCTAATCTAAATTTAGAAAGCTTTGATTTTCTTTCTGCCGATCCACAAGCTGCTCGATTATTTAACTACTTTGAAGATATTATCTTAAGCGACCAAGTAGGCATTCAAAAATCAGATCCTCGCATCTTTAACTATTTGATAGAAAAACATGGCCTTAATCCACGTCACTCCGTATTTGTCGACGATCAAATTGTGAATCTCAAAGCAGCAGAACAAGCTGGAATAACCAAGGGAATTCACTGTACCGACTTTAACTTTGGCTCTTTACGGCAGCAGCTAGAAATTCATGGTGCTCTGTAATATTCTTTTTTTCCAATTTCTCAATATGCTTGGTTAAATACTCAATACGTTGATTAAGAGTTGGGTGGGTATATCTAAAAACCCATCCAATAACAGTTCCTGCAATATGTTGATGTGGTTTAGTAACAGAACGCTTAACAACTTTACCAGCTAGCGCACGTTTAAAAAGACGTAATCCAGCACGTAAAACTTTAGGATCTGAAGATGCATACAAATCGGCATTACGTTCAATACTTTGCGCACGCAACCAACCAATAAATAATTCTGTGGTAGATCGGGCCAAACTTCTTTGCAAAGTCCATTCCATAGTTGGCAATGTCCACTTTTTATGTATACCCATTCTTACATGTTTAAAAAAACTATACACCACAAAAGGGGCCGCAAACTGTGTAACCAATAGTTGATAGGTATGATAATATTCTTTGTGTACACGCTCATGCCCACACACAAATCGACACTCATCAAGACCATCTTCTATCTCAACAAGTTTTTTATTAATATTTTGTGCCCGATCTGGATATTTTTTTAAATCGCATACTAAGTCTTCTTTTTGTTGCAATAAAGATTCTATGCGAACAATAAACGGTTCTCCTACAGCCAATGCTCCAGGAAGTTCTTGTGTATAGACTACTATTTTGGATAATGCAGAATCATGAGGAATACCTTTCAATAATACCTTACGTGCCCTTGAAAAACCTTGGTCTTCCCATGTTTTATAAATAAACTCTGATGATGGATGAGTAAGATCTTTCCAATCATGAGGAATACGATTAGCCAAATACCATAAAGCCGTAGCACCAATAGCAATCGGCATACCTGTAGCAAGCGTATCTTTTGTATCTTGCTTTATAAACTCTGACCACGTTTGTGATTGCACAGAAAAGTGAATGAGTAAAAAAAAAGTAATTATTGTTTGGCGCTGTAACATACTATGCCTTTGCATTAATGAGGCAGTAGTGCACTACGAGATAATTAACAAAAAAAGTATTTAAACAGGAGTTATAAGT
>JBLICC010000055.1:0-3660 GCA_047631715.1 Alteromonas naphthalenivorans | reverse complement strand
CAAAATTATAGGTAGGGCTACCGTCAGAACGCACAATAATAAAATCATCAAGTTGTTCTCTTTTAAACGTTACTGCTCCACGAATAAGATCGTTAATAGTAATTTCTGTAAAATCTTTTGGTAATGCAAAACGAACTACCGTTGGTTTATCACTGTTAAGTACTACTTCTTTATCTTTACAAAAACTATCGTATCCATAATGATCACCGGTTATACCAGCAGCACGAACCCGTTTTTCTATTTCTTCTGGAGTACAACTACAACGATACAGTTTTTTTTCTTGTAAAAGTTTATCGAGCATTGCTTGGTATACTGCAGAACGCTCAGATTGCACTAACGGCTTTTCATCACTTGTGATTCCAGTCCATTCAAGTGCTTCTAACTGCGACTGCATATGTTCTATTTTTGATCGTTCTTTGTCGGTATCTTCTACACGAATTAAAAACGTGCCTTTGTTGTGCTTTGCAAACAACCAATTAAAAAGGGCCGTCCTAAGACCGCCCACATGAAGATTTCCTGTAGGAGAAGGCGCAAACCTTACTCTGACATTAGTATTTGCCATCTTTACCTTTCAATACATAATCAATCTTCAATACTTCGATACAAATACTCACGTCATTCGTATTCACTCAGTATAACTCGAATAAGAAAGTCCCGAATCACCCTGAGTGGATCGAGACAAAGTCGAGAGTTGTATCGAATGGGTCGAGAGACTCTTTTATTTATGAAATATTTTGAAGCTTTTCTTGTGCAATATGCAACCAAGGAGAACTTGCACTCGGAACTGTTTTGTTCTCTGTACTTTCTAACAACTTCCAAGCTTCGCGTGCTTTATCTTTATTTTGCTGCGTCCAATAGTAATAACCCAAGAAAAACGCTGCAGTATCAAATGTTGGATTGCTATCATCAAATGCCAATGCACGTAATGACTCTAGTCCTAAATCTGATTGACCAGCATCTAGTTGTATTAATGAACGTTTAATTTTTAAAAGATAATAACCCGGAGTGGAAGAAGACATTTTAGAGATTGCCGTATCAAGAACACTCAAAGCATCTTTAAAGTCGCCCTTAAGAGCAAAGGTATCTGCCTTTAGAGAAAGTGCATACGGAACTAAAGAAGAACTACCATGTTGTTTTAAAATAGTATCGAATGCAATTTGAACATCTTCAAACTGTTGCAATGCAAGCTCTTGGCCGCCGTCTTTTTCAAAATAATTGTAAAGCGCTTTGTCATACTCTTCTACCGCTTCTGCAACTACAATTTGTGCTTTACCACCAACATGTGTTGCATATCGTTTATACAGTTCTTTAGAACCCCAATAGGTTCCACCGCATAACAAAACAATAGTTAACGCAAGTGTATATTTATCTTCAACAATTTCTCGATACCAGTTTTGCAGTACTTTTTGTATCATGCTGATCCTTAGATACGAACGATCTCTATAAATTTCTTCACACTACTCATTAAGCAATAATTACTCAGCTTTTTTTGGCTCTTCTTCGATAGGAGTCACTTCTAGCTTTTTTCTAACTGCTGCTTGCTTTACTTCTTTTTCTTTTTGGTTATCTGCACGTCGAACAGAACGGTCAGTCTTAGTATCTAGTACTTTACGACCTTTATAAAATCCACAAGACAAACAAGCTGTATGGGAAGATATAGCGGTTGAACAATTGTTACAAGTTGCAATAGAACGTACTTTTACGCCTTTATTAGCAAAACGTTTATCTCGTCTTTGACGGGATCTTTTTCTCTTTGGTACTGGCATGACAAACTCCTTAGAAGCCTAAAAATCTTTTATGGAAAAAGCGCATTCAGCGCTATTTGATAGAATAAATTATAACAAAATAAACAAAAAAGGCAAAAAAATAAGGGGCCGTAAAGACCCTTATTTAATAATTTAACTTAGTGACTACTAGAGCTCATTAAGCTTTTTCCACACATCTTGTTGTTGAGCATGTATTTTCTCAATACCCTGAGCTCTCTTTTTAAGTGAGAAAAAACCAACACATGCTGTAGCAATTCCATAAGTGCAACAACAATACCCCATTATTGGGCTTAACTTACTCTTTACCAAAGTACATCCAAAAATAGTCATTAATGGAGAAGTTGTTAAAAGATGAGTTAAATCTGCACCTATTATCATACTATGAGCCATCAATCCAAGTTGCATGTTGCCTATCTGAAGTTGATACTCAGTTTTTTGTTCTTTAATAGATTTTTCTACTGATTGCTCTTGAGCACAAATAGATGTACTCAAAATTAACAAACCCAATAAATATTTTTCCATAAATAACCCTAAACATTAAATAAAATCACTAATATAATGTTTAGGATAACAGAATGAAAACGCTAATACAACCTCTTAGAGGCTATATAGCTTGCCATAAGCCTGCAAAGTCTTGTTGAATTTTACCATCAAGCTGAAGATCGAAAAGCTCTTCTTTAAGCTCACTTTCTGTTTTGCCAGTTTTTTTAACAAGCTCAACCAAATCTGTAGGCACAGCGCAATAAGCCAAGATAGTACTATCTTCTGCCTGCTGCTTTAAATTTACTACCGGTTGCACAGGTTCCGAAACATCCGAAATTTCCATCTGCTCTTGAGCTTCTTGCTGACCAAGTACTCCAAACTCTTCGATTATATCTTGAGCGTTCTGGACCATTTTTGCACCGTCTTTGAGCAATGCATTACACCCAACACTCAACTCGTCATCAAACTGACCAGGAACTGCAAATACTTGGCGACCTTCTTGCAGTGCAAAACTAGAAGTTATAAGCGCACCACTTTTTTTGGCCGCTTGCACCACCACACAGCCTTGAGACAATCCTGCGATTATTCTATTTCGTATAGGGAACGTCCACGCACTTGCCGGCTCTTTTAGCGGAAAACTACTCACTATCGCACCACCCGAAGCTATAACGTGCTCAAAAAGTTGCTGATTACCTGTAAGATAGGGCTGCAATAAACCAGCACCAATCACTACAACTGTTTTGCCACCAGCATTAACGGTTGCTCTATGCGCCATAGTATCGATGCCATAGGCTCCACCACTCACAATAATCCATCCTGCATTTACTAATACTGGAACTGTTGCTGTAATAGCCCGTTGGCCATAATTATTACCCTTACGAGCACCTACAAAAGCAATTGCTTGATCTGTTTCTTGCCATACCGGATGCCCTTTCCAATAGAGTACAGACGGCGGCACATGAATTTCTTTGAGCAATGTTGGATAATCGGCATCAAGAATGGTTACCCAGTCAATAGCGTATCTTTGTATAAGATCTAGCTCTTGATCAAGTATCTGAATGTCAGAAAGACCAGTTACTATGTTTTGCGCTGTTGTTTTGGGCATACCCAAGCGTATAAAATCATCAAGCCGATACGTGTACCAACTTGCAGGATTTTTTTCTTTTTTTAAAATCTTTGCAAGCTTACCGATTTTATCGGGCCCTACATTGTTGATTAAAGAAAGGTGGAGTATGAGTTGTTGTTTATTCATAATTCTATTTTTTCATATTTAAGCATTAAAAAAGGGTGCCTTTACAGACACCCTTTTCCTTAAAATCGAAGTTAATCTGAGGTCAGATTACCAGCGACCTCCGCCGCCATTACCACCAGTGCGGGGTCCACGGCTTCCACCACGGTCTCCACCACGGTC
>JBLICC010000054.1:0-4399 GCA_047631715.1 Alteromonas naphthalenivorans | reverse complement strand
AGAATGATGATGTTCAAAATCCTCCTGCTGGTAATGTGGCAGGTTATAATTTTGTAGCTAATCCTAATGATAATGGACCAGCTTTAAGAGCAGCGGCAGTGCTTCGAAGAAGATTTTCTGGTCAACACCTTCAAGAGAATCTTTTTGGTTCAGATGATGAAGGTGATCAACAAGCTAATCTACCATCATTTGAAGAACAGATGGCAAACATAAGAGCTGCAGCAGATGTTCGTAATAGAGAAGAAGCATTGGATGATAGTACTTCTAGAGGCTTGCGTTAAGTTATATAAAAAAATGGAGATTATAATGAATAAGAAATTAATAGTAGGTTTAGTATTGGGTATGATTGTATGTAGTAGTGTGATTGCTAAGCGTTGTAGTACGGTTGCAAGACTTGATTATCATGCAGGAGTTCAACATGTTGAACCACGTGTACGTCAAGAAGTAAGTGTACGTCAAGGATTAAATGTACAAGTTATATCTGAAGCTGTGACTCGTTCTCAAAGTCAATTAGAAGAGTGGATTGGTACTCGTGATTGGCTAAAAAATTTACAGGATCTAGAAGAGGTAGGTGATTTCTCTAGTGCTGATACGCAATTTGGTAAGATGTATTGGACTATTATGTGGAATAAAATAACTCTAGAAATAGAGTCTGTTATTGCATTGGCGTATTCTTTAGATGAAAATATTGAAATAGATGAGCCTTTAAAGCCTGTCGTAGATCGTTATATAACGGTAATGGTAGAATACATACAAACATTAGGATGCGAAGTAAGCCGCATAAATATACAAAAGGCTAATGGTATTTCAGATGAAGCTATGGAATATTTTAGAAACAATATGGAAGATGTAAATTCTATTCTTCTAGCGGTTACTGATGATTTGGAAATAGAGGGTGGGGAATAAGTTATGAATAAAAAATTATTAGTAACGTTATTATTTTTTGGTATAAGTATTGAATTATGGTCTGCAAATCAACAACCCTTATTTCGTTCGTTTACTCCGCCTCCAGTAGAATTTTATGATAAAGTTCAAGATGTTGGAGTTACTACAAAGGGAAGTTCTAAAAGAGCAAGAGATGGTGAAGAAATTTTCTTACAAAGAAAACGGAAAACTATTAATGATGATTCATTAAGACAAGAATATTTTATAAATAATCTCGCTTCTTTAAATTGGAGACAAGAGTGGAATAATCATATTAATGTTAGTCATAGAGTTCTTCAATCGGATGATTTAGATGCTTATTATAACTTTTTAAGTGATCGCTGGAAGCGTTTGAGTTTTGAGACTCAAACAATACAAGCATATTTACTCAAAGATGAAATTAATGAAGTTACTTTTAATCGTATAGAACATGTATTGAATGGGTATGGTGATCATGTATTTACTTCGGCAATACAGCAAAATATGGTAAATCCATTTCATAATGGGCATTCGGTAATTTCTTCAGTTCAGCGTTTTATGATGAATACTTGTATTCGAGATTTAAAGAAAAAAATTGTGCTAAAAAAGCAAAAAATTGCAAAAATAAAAGAATACAAAAGAAGAGAACAGATTGAAATAGAAAAAGAAAGAGCTATGAACAGTAATCGGCAGAACTCTCTTTCTTTTAGACTGATAGCAAGTAAATTATATAATGGAGATTGATATGAATAAAAAAATAGTAGTTAGCTTAATAATATTGGTAACAAGTTCTTTGGTACAAGCTTATCCAAGAGAAGACACAAGAGCTGTAATAAATCGTGTAGATGGTGTTCCTTTTCGTGTAAGACGTGGTGCAATGAGGCAGCCTGGACGATTGTTTAGGATGAGAAATAATGCAGATATGGGAGATATAATTCCTGCAGAAGGTGGTATAAGAGAATATATCAATGTGGCACCACCAGTTCAAAATGTACATTATGAGGAGGCTCGTATACATATACATGTTTCTGCAGATTTAATTACAGATGCTTTGGAAGAAAAGCCATTTATTCAAAGTATAAAAGATAAATATATAGATGCTCCAAATAGATAGATTATAGATTAAGAAACAATCTGTGCCTTTGATTGTTTCTTAATTATTTTCCATTGAGTACTAATCTGATGAGAGCCACCACGAGGGCTTTCTAAGAATCGTAATATTTCTTTTAATAAAGCATCGCTAAGAATATGTGTTGCTTTGTTTTGAACGAGCCAATGCTGCAAAATACGTTTTTGTAAATACGGATCAAGTGTAAAGAACTGTTTTAAATTCAGTTCTTTTTTTTCGTCTAAAAGCTGTTCATAAGTTTTCTTGGTATGTTCTTGTAAAAAACGTTCTGTATTTTGAATGTGCTTAATTGCACGTATTGTATTTTGTTCAAAGCGATTATCGCATGCTTTGAGAGCAGGTAGTACGGAGTTGCGAATCTTATTGCGTAAATATTTGTCGGAGTTATTAGTTGGATCTTCTAAATAATCTTTATTATTTTCTTTGAGCCAATCTAAAATTTTTTGTTTGCTTATATTTAAAAGTGGTCGAGAGTATAAACCATCACGCTGTTTCATACAGGCAAGACCGTGAGTTGTTGTGCCACGGAATAATCGAATAAAAAACGTTTCTAGTTGGTCATCGGCATGGTGCCCTAGTACAATTTCGTTAGCATTATATTCTTGTGCTAATTGCTCAAAAAAGTATCGTCGTAGTTTTCTACCAACTTCTTCTTGAGACCCATTATATTTAATATTAATACTAAGTTCAGAAGCTTTTTTCGAGACAAATGTAACATTAAGTTTTTTACATAACTGTTCACAAAATTCTACATCTTTATGAGAATCTTTGCGCCATTCGTGATCAAGATGTGCAGCAATAAGGGTAAAGTTTGGTTCACTACATTTTTGTGAAATAAGTTTGTGTAATAAATAAACAGAATCAGGGCCTCCGGAGAGGCCAATAATTATTGTTGGTTTTTTAGAGAGATGGGTCATGCGATAACTGCTTTAACTTAAAACCATGTTCTAAACTGCAATAAGAAAGTTCAAAAAATCTTTGTTCTTGATCTCTAGATGGTTCAATAAAAACAGGACTTTTCCAATGATGAGTCGCAGATGTTTGTATAATAACGTGGCTATTTGCGGAAACAGTTATATTTGTTGATTGAGATGATTGTAGTTTATTAAAAATAACTTTGCTGGTGCCACCTCGTGCTTGCTCATAAAGATCTACAGAAAGCGTTGTGTTGTTATAAACCGTAACAGTTCCTGCAGAGAGTGAACCAAGAGTTAAGAGTAATAAACTTAATACTATTTTATTCATTGATTTTTCTTACGCTTAAAGAAAATAGTTCTTCGTAACAAGTCATTACTATGTTTTTCATAGCAAGAAGGCGACTTGTATCGTAAGCTACTGAACCACCACATTGTAAAGCGTGAGACATGTTTATAACTTTTGCTTTCTTAGGAATTATGATGTCAGCAGTTTCTTTTTGTTTAATTGAAATCACATTTTTATAATCAATAGCACAGGTACCTGGTTTTGTAGGGTAGCTAAAAAGAATAAGTAATGGGTAACCGGTATTATTGTGTACAGATATGGTATTGGCGCAAAAAGTATTATTTACAGATACTAGTAATAGTGCAAATAATACTTTGTTGATACTAATCATTATACATCTAAGTTACGAGCAAAGCGTCCGTTCTTTTCGATAAACTCTTTACGTCCAGCAACGTTATCACCCATTAAGGTAGAGAACCAACTGTCAGCTTCAAGTGCATCTTCGATAGAAACTTGTAGTAATGAACGTGTTGTATTATCCATTGAAGTTTCCCACAATTGTTCTGGGTTCATTTCCCCAAGACCTTTGTATCGTTGCAAATGCAAATATGGCTTACTTGCTACTTGAATGCCTTTAATCAATTGCATAATACCTTTACCGTCATTTGTTCGATTTTTATCTCGTACACTCATAGTCCAACCTTCTTCTGCATCTTTGAGTGGTACAAAGAGTTTACTTACTTCTGGTAATTCTTCTGAAGTAAAGAACTCTTTTTCAACTTCCCAAGATTTGTTAAGAATTTGGAATTTAAACCATGTTTTTGGCGTTGGGTTTTCTTCTGTTGCTTCTTCTTGCTTAATAGAAACAGTATAGTCTTTAAAAAAGCTAACAAGATTTTTTAATATTTCTTGATTAGCAGACTCTTTTATTACTGGATGTTTATCCAAAAAACGTAAAAGCTTGTGCCCTTGCAAGTTGGTAAGTTGAAAGTTGATGCAAAGGTGATCAAGTGCGTTTTCGTATCGTGTAGCATCTACTAAGAACTGGCTCCAATCTTTTTCAGCCATTTCTTTTTTACCAAAAGTGCAAATAAGTTGTTTTTCTGCCCAGTTAAACAAAAAATTTCTAAAATGCTTTTCATCTTTTAGATATTCTTCGTGTTT
>JBLICC010000053.1:0-4710 GCA_047631715.1 Alteromonas naphthalenivorans | reverse complement strand
TAATACCCTTCCTGGAATGACTCCCGCAACCTGCATTTTTCACCAAGCTGCCGAGATTGGAATAAAGCCAATGGAATTTATCGATACAATTATAAGGCTAGGACTAGAGAAATATGGGAAAATATTGACCCCGCCAAAACAGATACTTTATCCTGAAAAGAAATTTGATACTTTTTAGGGGAGTAAAAATATGTGTTTTTCTGCACAAGCAAGTTTTGGAGCTGCGGCGGCTCTTGGAATAATAGGCCTTCTTTCGCTACGCAAAGTAAAAAAAGCAAAAATCTATCCATTTGCTATGATTCCAATATTTTTTGCTATTCAACAGGCGTTCGAAGGTATCGTTTGGATTACGTATAACGATCCAGTTAATGTCTACGTCAACCAGCTAGCTATGTATGCATTTTTATTCTTTGCGTTCTTCTTCTGGCCCGTTTGGATACCTTTTGCATTTGCAATGATAGAACCAAAAAAAACACGCAGAAATATTTTATATGGATTAATGGGAGTAGGATTTGCAGCATCAAGCGGTCTTATATGGTCGGTTATTCAACACGGTGTTTCTGCACAAATAACCTGTAATCATATACGCTACATTGTTGATGTACCAGGAAACTTTCATTACTGGGGCGGATGGATCTATTGCTTAGCAACGGTTTTACCATTCTTTGTATCAAGTAAAAAAGCGGCATGGCTCTTTGGATTTGTACTTTGCGCATCTGTTGCCATCTCTGCATACTTCTTTACCGCATTCTTTACTTCTGTCTGGTGCTTCTTTGCGGCAATGCTAAGCGTTATGGTGTATTCATATTTATAAAAAACACTTAGTCTGTTTCTGGATTACTTTCTGAATCGGAATTTACTTGATTTGCCCTATCAAAATATTGTTCAGGGCTAATCCCATTTGGATAAACAAAACCTACTTCTTGCCTTGGCGTTCTTTCTTGGTTTGTAGCCCTTCTGCTCTGCTCTGCAAGATATTCTCTCCCTGTAATACCAACTGGATAAACAAATAGATCCTGCAAAAGAGAAAGGTCTATTTCTTGATCAGGTGCCGAACCCAGGTCTTGCTCTTTGAGCCCCACATCTTTTGCTGTAAATTGAGCCCTGCACACAGGACACTCTGGCTTAGTTTTTGCCCATTGTTGAATACATTTTGTATGGAATATGTGACCACAAGAAGCTTTCCCATTTTTATCTTTAACTCTAGGCAACTGCGTACTATTGCCCACTTTCATTTGGCCCCCACAAAAACAATCTCCTAAAACAGTAGCTTTAGCCTCATCAATAATATTAGAAACCACAACTTCCGCCTGTTTTAAATAATTTTCTTTCTGATCTGATGCATTTAATGATAAAAACCCGGATATTAATACTATACTTATAAATAACTTCTTCATTCTAACCTCCTTAAAAACATCCATTACTCTATTTAGAATAACATTTTAAAGAAACCAGAATCAAGGATAATATATTTAGGAGCTTAAATGAGATATATATAAGCTTGTTTATAAAGTAGTAATTCGATTTACAGGTTCAACAGAAGCCCGAGAAGATTCACTTAGTCGACGAATTAATGCACTTTGATTCTCCGCTGGACTATTCGTAGAATCTCCGCCTGCTCTAAAAAAAGTAACTTTTGAACCTGTACGAAGATAAATACCCAACAATTTAAGCTCGCTATCTGCTACTACTCGTCTGCATAGAGGACACTCTTTTACTTCCTGAACAGCACGATCAAGACAATCCATATGAAACACATGCCCACAGTTTATGTCATCCTTAGAAAGCGTAACCGTCTTTTTTGAGCTTAAATTTTCGAGACAGACAGAGCATTCAACTTTCTCTTCTTGTGTATCTATAGCGCCCGCAGCTTGCATACTTACAAAAGAGCCTAAAGATAAAAATAGTAAACTTAAAAATAATGCTTTTTGCATAACAACCTTTATGTATCCTGAAGAGCAAGAAGCCCTAATTGTTCATCTATAACAGCATTAATATCTAGCTCATTACTTTTTTTTATTTGATAACGTGAAACACAAAAAGCATGCATAAATGCTCTTTTTGTTCGAGCAAAAAATAATAATACACTCGAACACTTAGTCCTGCACATAGGACATATAAATTGTTTTTTCAATGCCATATTCAAACAGTCTTCATGAAATATGTGTCCACAGTTTTTACCCCGCTTGGGAAGAGCAAATTGATTATGGCAGTCCATCTCCAAAAAACAAATAGGGCACTCTTCGGCATTGTCGTTTTGATTTGCCTGTATTTTATAATTTTGAGTAATAGATTTCTCTGCTGCTTGAGTTGATATCACAGATAGTAAAAAACTAAGCGCTATACACCCTAAAGAAATATATCGCATTACAAACCCCTAATGCTCAATTAAATATGAATCAATTTGCCTTTTTTAAAACTTAAAATAAGCAGGCCGATCAAATGAGGAACAGCGACTAATACCTGGAAAAGATCCATGACCTTCCATATAAGAGTTACGTCTGCTAATGCCCCTACAAAGATAATTGCCGACAAAGCAAAGTAGTACCAAAGCATCCATTTATATTTAGTAAAAGAAGCAAAACTTTGACTCGCATTAAAACTATTACCAATAACTGTAGTTAAAACAAAAAGCGTAATACTTAACAGTAAAACCCATTTACCAACTCCAGGAGAATATACTTTGAAGGCCTCATATACCAATGTATTAGAAAAACTACCTTTTACCCAAAGGCCCGTTACAATAACAATCAAACCAGAAAGAACAGAAAGAATCATATCGGCCGCAACAGAAAACATTGCTAATATTGCTTGATCTTCATGTCGATCAGTGTCAGCCATAGCATGCGCAATCGATGAAGTTCCTAACCCTGCCTCTGTAATATAAATACTTCGATTAACCCCTTGTTGCATTGCCGCCATAATGCTAGCGCCAACAAAACCACCGACTGCTGCGCATGGTGTAAAGGCACTTTTAAAAACCAAAATAATTGCACTCCATAGCGCAGTAAAATCACTAAATAAAATACCTAAAGCAAAAGTAACATATAATACAAACATAAATGGCACCAGCTTACTTGCCATCTCACCAATACGCTGAATGCCTCCAAGCAATATAATAAATACAATAAGGGCTAATAAAAAACCTGTAATCCATGGTGGAACCATTTCTAATTCAAAAATATTTGCTAGTGTATTAGCTTGTTGCCCAGACCATCCTGCGAATACAACCATCGTTAAACTGCCATACCAAAAAGCCAATACAGGGCTGACTTCTTTAAGGTATTGAGTTGGTCCGCCAAGAATTTCTCCACTTTTTAATTTTGTTCTAAATTCCATGGCAAAAATAACTTCAACAAATTTTGTTACTGCCCCAAAAAAAGCATAGGCTACTAACCAAAAAAGCGCCCCTGGTCCGCCAGTAGAAACCGCTATTGTAGGCCCAACAACATTCCCCATACCAATAGTTGTGGACATTGCTGTTAAAAGTGCATGAAACGGATTAATGGTTTTTTCATTCTTTGTGTTTTTATGGTGCTTTACCCCACCAAACAAAAGTTTAAACAATCGAGGCAATGCCCTAACCTGAATAAAACGAGTTTTAATTGTGAGCACAATACCAACAGTTACATATAAGATCATGGCAGGTAACGCAACCAAATCTCCAACATACGTACAGAAATAACCTAAATTAATCATAAACATGACTCCTTAGTTTCGTAGCAAAAGATCCCCTAAAAGAAAATTCATACTATGCAATAATGTGAATTATAAACTCTTATTCTATACTTTTTTAGCTAAAAAAGACAGGGCCTGCCGCATAAGGGCATCGAACGGAGCAGTAGCCCCGACTCCTTCTTTGCGAAGATAGGTAAGTGTTCCTTCGATTTCTTGTCGAGAATAACTAAGCGACTGCAAAACCTGAGTCAGATTCTTCCATTGCTCTAAAGATTCCTGTGTCCCCTGCCCCAAAGCAACTCCACTTTCAATCAACTTAGTTACTTTGTGCCTTAATTGAACAATAATTTGTTCTGCTTTTTTTGCCCCAATGCCACTTACAGAACTCAAGGCTTTATCATCACCTTCTTGAATTGCTTGTAAAAAAGAGCCAGGAGAAAGTTGATGCAAAACAGCCAATCCAATTTTAGGACCCAACCCAGAACAACTAATGATTAATAAAAAAACTGTTCGTTCTAGCTCAGAAGAGAAACCATATAAACTTGGGCCATTATCACTATTCCAATGCATATGAACGGGGATCGAAACCTCTTGCTTGCCTTGAAAAAATTCAGGGCTTGGTACTTGAAATGCAAACCCAACCCCTTGCACATCGAGCGTTACAGAATTTTCTGAAATAGTGGCAATTTTACCCTTAAGATACGAAAACATACATTCCCCTTCTGATTGAATTTGAAGAAAAGTTTAACAATAGAAAGTAGGGAAGTAAATTTACAAGCTTAAAACTGATTGACAAAAGCTTTACGTGTGGTACATTTTTAGCACTTATTGTGGGAATAGCTCAGCTGGTAGAGCGTTGCCTTGCCAAGGCAAAGGTCGCGGGTTCGAATCCCGTTTTCCGCTTTTCTTAGGCTTATTTGAGCTTTAGGTTCCTTTTTTTTCTCTTTTTCCCCTTTTCTTGTTATACTAAGCATTCCTAGAATGTATTCAGTGATTTACCATCATTATTCAGAACCTGAACACAATCTAGCC
>JBLICC010000052.1:0-4907 GCA_047631715.1 Alteromonas naphthalenivorans | reverse complement strand
ATAACTAATAAAAGACCGGTAAATACTCCTGCTAATGCTAGAAAGAGAAAAGGATTTCTTTTTGGCGATAATGAAAAATTAGAATAAGTAAGCGATCGACAATTAAGAGCAGTAACCCACTGACAAAAGGTAACCGTGGTCATTACCATAGTACGTGCAAGCATAAGACCTTGCGGTAAATACCATACAAATACTCCTGCTGCTAGCGTTGCTAATAATAAAGCCATATATGCAATATGAACAACAAGCCCTCGAGTAATTAATGAAGAATATTCAGCTGACCATGTTGATCGTAACAGATTATCTTCAGGTGCCTCAAATGAAAGTGCAATGTCTAAGCAGCTATCGGTCACAATACTAAGCCATAAAATTTGAGATGCCAAGACCGGAATAGGATACCCCACAGCAAGCGTGAAAAGTATAAGTAAAATTTCTGAAAAATTAGTAACAAAAAAATAAAGAACCACTCTTCTAAAAGCATAAAAAACATAGCGCCCCTCTTGTACGCCATCAACAATGTTCGCAAAGGAATCATCCAATAAAATTACATCTGCTGCTTCTTTTGCAACTTCACTACCTGTATTGCCCATGGCAACACCAAGTTCTGCCGCTGCCAAGGATGGCGCATCGTTAACACCATCTCCAATCATCACAGTTGTTTTACCTTGCTTTTGAAATAATGTTACAAGCCGTAATTTGTCTGCTGGTAACACCCGTGCATAAACTGCTGTGTTTTTTAAATGATGACTCATTTGCTCATCAGTTAAGCGCTGCATCTCTATTCCCTCAAGCACTAACTGATTTGCATCCTCTAAGATACCTGACTCAAGGGCTAAATGAGTTGCTGTTTTTTTATTGTCTCCTGTTGCCATTACCACCTGTATACCAGCATCTTTTAATTTTTTAATAACATTCGGAGCATAATCACGCAATGTATCTTGAATACCAAAAGCACCAAGTAAAGATAAATCATGATCAAACAAGCCTGCAAAAAAATGTCTTTTTTCTTTATTATCTTCTGGAATATTTTTAAGATCAAACTCTTTATGCGCTACTGCCATAACGCGAAGTCCTTGCTTTAATAAGCCATCTATCAAACCATTTTGATTATCATTAACACTTATACAACGACGAAAAATAACTTCCGGCGAACCAATACCAAACGCAACCCCTTTGCCATTTTTTTCGTAAAATCCTGCATGAAACTGATGCTGTGCGCTAAATGGTATTTCGAACAGCTCTTTATAATTTTTATAAACTATATCTTCAGTAATCCCTGCTTTGTTGGCACAAATTTCCATTGCCGCTTCGCTCGGATTCCCTTTAATAGAATAAACTTTAATAGTTGGAACATATTCAATTTTTGAACGATCAAGAAGCTGTGCAGCTTCTAACATAAGACGAGCACTTTGATTTAACTGCGCTAGACCACCCTGTTGATCAAGAATGTCACCCTTGGGCAAATACCCCTTACCAGTTACCGCATACTGTTCTGTATCCGCAACCAATGTATTTACCATAAGTTCGTTACGTGTAATCGTTCCTGTTTTATCTATAATCATAACTTGTGCACGGCCAAGAGCCTCTACCGCTTGTAACCGCCGCGCAAGAACATTTTTTTTAGCCGTACGATAAGCACCAGATACAAGAATCAATGTCATAATAACAGGAAGCCCCTGCGGTATTACACATACAAACAATGCGATAAGCGCTGCAAATAATTCTGTAAATGGAGTACCATGATAAAGACCTATAGCAAGTAATGCTATGCAAATAAAAACAACAATACCAAAGATAACTTTTAATAAATCTCCAAGATCTTTTTCTAATGGCATTTGAGGCATCTCTTGATCACTTACTTGCTCAATCTTTGCTCCCTCAGTATTTTTACCTGTTGCAGTTATAATTGCCTTTGCGCTCCCAGATAAAATATAAGAATCAAAAAACACCATGTTATCTTGCTGATGCAAAGAAAGATTTTCATCTTGTATAACATCAACGCCTTTAGCTACCGAGTCCGACTCTCCTGTTAAAATACTTTCATCAATAGTTAAATCATACGCCTCAATGAGTCGAGCATCGGCAGAAACACGTTCTCCCTCTTGCAAAATAAGAATATCACCAGGAACAAGTTGTGCATCATCAATAATCTGTTTTTTACCATCACGCACTACCAAGGATTTACTATTCTGAAACTGTTTAACCCTAAACACCATGGTATGAATACGATGTTCCTGAATAGCGCCAATTATAATGTTAAGCAATAAAATAATTAAAATAATATAAGAATCAAAAACATTGCCCGCAAAGAAAATAATCACCGCAGAAGTGATTAAAAAATAGAATAACGGATCTTTACATTGATCCAACAATAAAGAAAGAAATGAAACGTGTTTTTGTTCTCGAGGTTTATTGTGTCCATATTTTTTTGCCGCCTGCTGCACCTGCTCTTGTGTAAGCCCCGTACTGAGATTTACCCCAAACATCTGTGCAACTTGATCAACCGCTAACTGATAGTAATTCATATATCACCTTTTCTCTACCCTGTCCCTACTATTACACTATGAAAACAAAGTACAAAGAATTAGTAATAAATGCTACCTATGTAAGATCTGGGTGTAATTTATATTCAGTTTTCACTTGATCCATACGGGTATAAAGAATTCCTACAAATTCTATTCCTGCAGCTTCTGCAGCTCTTTCAACCGATTGCACATTCTTTAGTTTATCATCCACAAAAACAATAACCTCTGGCCTGTACTCACACGTTGCAAATAAAGCCATTAAAGATTTTCCTTTGTCTCCAGGACCAGCAAAGAAGATACCATGTTTAAATCCACCTGGGACTCCATCGAACATAAATACTTTTTCTTGTGTTGGAAGTGCATTAAAGTAACCACTATGAACAAAACTAATACCAGTAGCTTCTAATAAACGAATAGTATCGTCTTCGATAGGGAAAGATCGAGCTGTTAATCCAATAACTCTTTCTGATTCTTTTTGTAATGCTTGAACAACATTAAAACTTTCTATGCCTTCTATAAGACGTACCGAAAAGTTAGGATCTTTTTGAATTTCAAAATACATGGGCAGCATAAGATCCCAAGCTAATCCAACAGGAACACCCTTTGAAACAGCATTGTTCACTCGCGCCTGTAACCACATATCACCACCACGATGATTATTATTGTTTGGAATAATCAGTGTTTCATCTAGATCAAAAGCCGTAAGAACTCGTTTGCCTTTGTGCTTTTGTACTTCGGTCAATACAGTACAAATAACATTAGATTTTATAATTTTAGCAAGAACAGATTGAACAGAGAAAGCAAACAACAAACTTAATACTAATAACTTACGCATGAAAAACCTTTTTAAAAAAATAATTCGGCTATGCGAAATGCTATGCCGAAACAAGAAGGCATCAGTGTATCGAAGCGTCAAAAGTTTGCAAAATTAATTTCTTGATTCAGATACTACAAGCGGATGTTGTTGGAATTCTTTTTGCGTTAAAAATGCATATCTAAACGAATTTTTGTATTTTAAACATTCATGCTCATCTACAGCAGAACGATCTTTTTCGGCATCAAATTTTACTCTTTTAATAAAAAAATCATTATACATACTCACACGATTAGCATCATGAGTAGCAAAGTAAATATCATAAAAATAATGCGTGTTTAAAGATGTCTTTTTCGTTGCTATAGGAAGCAACAAAACTATCTTTTTAGCATCAAATTTTAATTGTTTTTCTGCTTGATCAATTTTAACTCTTAATACCGGATTAGAAAATGCTTTAAATGTTGAATCATAACTTAGCAATTTTTTAACACCATCATCATGCAATACTGTATAATTCATAGAAGAATAACTTCCAGCAGCAAGAAAAATTATTTTGTTTTTTTTATCAATTGATTTTTTAGAAATTTCACCCTCAAAGAGTAATCTTTTTGGGCAAGCATAGCGAGATGCCCCATATCCATTTGATAAAAAAATCAATGATAAAATACAGAAACTATAACTTATATTTTTATTCATAATAAAACACGCCCTAACAAAACATACCCTAATAATATACTTAGAAATGGTATCACAAATAGAAAACGTGTAAAGATATATAACTTATAAAAGCTCCATAGGAGCAAAGATTACAAAATTAATTTAATATACAAGCCACCTAGAAAAGGTGGCGAAGCCAGAAAAGCCGTTAGGCCCCTCGATACAATTCTTACAGAATCACTCGAGATAAACTTCACTCGAAAGAGCGAAAACTGGTGGAGGCGATGGGAATCGAACCCATGTCCGCATCACTGCGGATCGAAAGCGCTACATGCTTAGTTCTTATTTAATACGAATCCAGCAACTCAAGAACAAGAACACTGGACAAGGCAGGCTGGTATACAGCACAAGTTACGAACCTACTAAACCTAACTTGGCAGTCCTATCTTTTTATAATACGGATTAGATTAACTGATAGACACGAAAATCTAATAAGCGCTACTTAAAAGTAGCTTACGCTTACGCGTAAGCCGCGATAGTAGCAGAAGAAGTAGAAGGAACAAAACCTGCGAACAGGTTACGATCACCCTCTACTGCTTTGAATGTGTTTGCATTCATAGTTTGACTGTTTATAGTACGAGTATCCAATCAAAGCTCGGCATGCTCTCACGAACATCAATAACACGTCGAAGCCAGTGCGCCCCCATATATTTCAAAGATTATTTCTTAATCTATAAGATTTTCTAATTGTAACAAATCAGCACCAATTAGTCAATGCGATGTCCCATATAAGCTTATTTATAGTTTTTCATTTCTCGAGAAGTTTCTCGCTTAATGTCTCGTTCTTTAAGTAATTGCTTCTTACCAGATGCCTTACGATGCTTACAAAGCCCAAGCTCAACCTTAACCTT
>JBLICC010000051.1:0-4952 GCA_047631715.1 Alteromonas naphthalenivorans | reverse complement strand
AAAATGCATGTTACTGATTTTTTAGCAGTTGATTTAGAAGTGTTAAAACCTCATGCACCATGGACTGTACTTTCTAATCTTCCTTATCATTTAACATTTCCTATTTTGCATCGTTTGCAAGCTTCAAGAGAGTATCTTTCTGAAGGTATTCTAATGATGCAAGAAGAAGTTGCACAAAAGATTGTTAAAAAAGGTGGTCGTGGATATGGTTATGTTTCTTTATTTTTTCAGTATTACTTTGATTGGGATTTACTTGTAAAAGTACCACCAACGGCGTTTTATCCTCAGCCAAAAGTATTTAGTCGATTAATAAAATTTAAGACTAAGCAAAATGTTAAGCCGATTCCTGAAGAAAAAGAATTTTGGAGATTCATCAAAACTTGTTTTGCAAATCCAAGAAGAACTTTACGTAATAATCTTATGCAAACACATATTGAGTTAGATACAATTTCTGAAGATCTCTTAAAGCTTCGTTCCCAGCAAATGACCATGTCGGATTTTCTTAAATTGTGGAATATTATTCGGCTTTAGGTAAGCAGTAAGAAGGCGACTCTTACGATAAGGGCTGCCTTTTTTTATACCTTTTTTAATCTTTTTTAAAATAGCTCTAGTTTTAGTTAGTTGATTGTCGACAGTGAACGCTTTGGGTTTAAATCTGTGAGCAAGTGTATATAATTCTTCTGTGAGTTGTGGAGTTAGAATGGGAACTGCTTTTCTAAAATGTTTAAGACGTCCACTCAATAATGCACCTGACTGTGTCTTGCTATAATCAAGCGTAAGATGTTGTCTGGTTGGGGCATGAGTATCGATTGCATGTATAAAAGAGGGTGCAAGGCTGGCAACAGGGAGAGGATTGAGAGGGAAACTGCTTCCATACCAATAGGTGCCCCATTTAAGATTCCAAAGTTCTGCATGCCCAGAGTCTCTATGTCTTTTTCGTAATCTTCTATCGGCAAGTAATTTATAGGGTTCTGATGGCATATTTTTAATTCTATTGAGCCCGCAGAGACTCTTTGTGAATCGAACTCGTACTTGTATTACTTTATTGGGAACACTAAATTTTGATCGGTTGGAGAATCTATTTTTGATAAAAAATTCACGAGAAGAAAAAACATCTAGTGTTTGAATAGAATCTTCTTGAGAATAGAAATGGTACACTTTCTTAAAAATGGGGTTCGAGACAAGATAATCTGTTGCTCGTTGTATGGGTGCTCCAAACATAATAAGTTTGTCGACGGTAAAAGCATTGGGGTCTAGTTTGGGATTATCATCTTTAACTGCGGCTAAATTGAGTGCAACGTTTGCTCCATAGCTATAACTGTACAAACTGAGAGTTGGGTATACTCCTTCTGAGTGTAATCTTTTTATTTCTTTTGAAAGATCTGCATAAAGTTCTTGGGCAGCTTCATAGCGCTTGCGTATACTTAAAAGACCAGTCCAACCATAAGTATAATAGAGTCGTTTTGAGTTGTTTTTATAAAGATGGTCATATTGTTTATTATAAAGATGAGTAAAAGACAATGCCGCTGGGCTAGGAGATTCTGTTGTTATGGGATGTAGTCCAAGCTGTTGCATTGGTTGCCCTTGATAAAAAAAAGGATCTTTACGAACTTGTGCTGCAGCTTGAATATAGACCGAATTTTCTATTTTATTTCGCATGATTTTATATAAATTAGAGAAAGAAAACTCTACTGGCTTAACGGTTCCATGAATAAAGACGATCATTTCTGGTTGTTCTAGGGTATACAGAGAAGATGCGTAGAGAGAAAGTGCGATAAGAAAGAGTTTTTGACACTTCATTACTTGTTCCTTATATTGCTTTTTCTTCTAAATGATTATACCACTTAATGATAAGCAAGAGTGATCGTTAAAATAAAGGTTTGTAATGAAAAACTATGGTATAGCGGTAATACTGGGAGTTCTTGTTCTGGGAACCACACATACTAAAGAACAAAAACAGAAGCAGGCACATCTTTCTGGATGGTATCAAAAGACAGAACAAAAACTTAAACAGCAATTAAAAAAACTTGATCAAGAATCCGCTCAAAAGTATGATGTCGATCTTTCGGATATTAAAGCTTGTATTGTTCCACATGCAGGATTTAAATATTCAGGAGCAGTTGCAGCAAGTTGTTTTCGATTAGTTGATCCAAAACGAGTAAAGCGAATTATTATCTTGGCCCCTTCGCATCATGTACCCTTTAAAGGTATAGCATTGCCCGAGTATGAGAGTTATACAGTTCCGAATGGTAAACTTAAAGTAGATAAGAAAGTTATTAAAACGCTGAGTAAGTCAAAATTGTTTCAGGCACAAAAAAATCTTTTTAAAGATCCTCACGATGTTGAACATGCTCTTGAAATAGAATTACCGTTGATTGTACATTATTTTAAAAAAACACCTATCGTGCCACTTTTAGTTGGGCATGTAACAGATTCTGAGTTGGTAGTTATCGCTCAAAGTTTAAAGCCATTTATTGATGAATCTACGCTGGTGGTTGCAAGTTCTGATTTTACTCATTATGGTCCTCGATTTGATTATCAGCCATTTAAAGATCAAGATCGATTGCAGAATCGTATTAAACAGTTAGATGGCAGTATATTAGAAACAATTTTTAAAGAAGACCCTCAGGGTTTTTTATCGATTATTCATAAAAAAGAAGCAACGGTATGTGGTAAATATCCCATAGCTGTTCTTTTAGAACTTATACATAAAAATAATATTAAAAATACTAAACCTTATTTAGTTGCTTATGCCACATCACAAGATAAAGTTAAAAGTGATCCGACTCATAGTGTGAGCTATGCAGGTGTAGTCTTTGCAAAAAAAAATAAAAAACAGTTACCAGTATTAACAGAGTACGAAAAGCGAGAACTGCTTGCAGTTGCACGAGCTTCTATAGGTCATAATTTTGAGTCTGACCCAAATTTTGAATTACAACATCCAATTAAAACTCATACGCTTAAACAGGCTTATGGTGCATTTGTAACACTTAATGATAGTAATAATGCGTTACGGGGTTGTATTGGTTCTATTATTACTCAAGAGCCGTTATACAAAACTATTATTAAACGTGCACATTCAGCTGCATTTGATGATGGTAGATTTAATCCGCTTACCAAAAAAGAGTTGCCAGGTCTTAACATTAAAATTTCTGTCTTATCTCAACCTGCTTCTGCTGCGAGTCACAAAGATATTGTTTTAGGTAAGCACGGTATTATTTTAAAAAATGGAAGCCATCAGGCGGTGTTTTTGCCAGCTGTAGCAACCGATCAGGGATGGAGTCTTGTGCAAACATTAGAAGCATTAAGTCGTAAAGCTGGTTTATCTAAAAATGCTTGGAAAGATAAAAAAACTAAGTTTGAACTGTTTCAGAGTATAGATTTTGGGGAGCAAAAATGATTATTGGATTTTTGAGAAGTTGTTGTGGCATGGGTTATTTAATGGGTCATTTGTTTGCAAGTTACGTTAGGATTGCACGGGGAGCATGGCGTGTCTCTAAATTAAATCAACCAGTAGTTACCATTTTTGGGGGAAGTAAATTAGAGCAATCTCATTCATATGCAAAGCAGGCACACCAGCTGGCAGAGCTGTTGGTTAATCATGGTGTTTCGGTTATTACGGGTGGTGGTCCAGGTATTATGGAAGCTGCCAATTGTGGAGCAGCAGAAAATACCACTCAGGCTCGTACTATTGGAATAACGGTTCGTCGTTTAGCACGAGAACAACTTAATTCTTGTATGAATGAAACAATAATTGTAAAACATTTTTTTGCACGTAAATGGTTGTTGACTCGCTATTCAAAAGGGTTTGCGGTATTTCCTGGAGGGTTTGGAACACTTGATGAGTTGTTTGAGATTATCACACTTATGCAAGTAGAAATGATGATGCCGCTTCCAGTGGTTCTTATTGGAACAAAGTATTGGAAGCCTTTATTTGATTGGATGGATACTGCGGTGCAAGAAGGGCTTATCCTTAAAAAAGATCTTGATTTGATGTTGGTTACTGATGATATTCAAGAGGCGTTTAACTATTTACAAGAAAAAAGAATGTAGGCAGCTATTTTTTCTTTGAGCTTAATGCAAATCCTAGGGCATATCCAAGAAGAGAGAATCCAAGAGTTATGACTACAGAATAAGCTTGTAAGCTTATATAATTTGAGGTTAGAAAGAAGAGAAAGCCTATTGCTCCAAAAAGAGCGCTAGAAAGAGCAGCTTCTCGTCTTAAATCTTTGGTGATAAAGCAGAAGAAAAGTGGAACAAATAAACACGAAACAGAAAGTTCATAGCTACCAATTAAGATATCAATAATGTTTGGAGGTACTAAATAAGATGCTCCAAGTGTTAAGAGGCCGCATATTAAAGTAACACCGCGAGATATGCTAACTGATGGTTTTATACTTTTATTAAATCGGGTAATCATAGTGGTGATAATAGCACTTACTGCACAAAGTAATGAATCGGTAGTGGAGGTGATTGCAGAAAGCAGTGCACAAAGAGCAAGAACAAATACAAAGGGACTGGTAAGTGTCTTGAGTATCGGCAAAAGAGGATTAACTCCAGATGGAATCAAGGCTCCAGAAAGACGTGCTTGCATACCAAGATAAAAAGGAACAAAAGAAAAAAGTAGTAATAATATGCTTGCAAAAAATGCAGAAAGGGCAGCGGTACGTTCTGTTTTCGCTGCAAAAAAACGTTGTGCTAAATCTTGTTCTATAATGGAGAAAAATATTGGCATAGTTAAGATTTTAAATGCCTGTCCCCACGAGAGTGAACTTTGAGTAAGTATTAATTTTGCTTGTGAATAGTTTTCTACGGTAAAGAATGAAATAGGATTAGTAAAAAGACTATAGAGACAGATGCCAGAAAATACAGTTATAATAATAATAATCTGAACAAAGTCGGCAATTACTACTGCGGCAAGTCCACCAATCATGGTATAGCCAAGAACCAGT
>JBLICC010000050.1:0-5121 GCA_047631715.1 Alteromonas naphthalenivorans | reverse complement strand
TAATTCCTGGAAACACAGAAACAGTGTATCCGGGAGGAAAGAATTTTTCTTTAAGTTGTGCATTTAAAAAATCTATTTTTTCTTGAGGGTTGCTTGGATTATTCCAGTTAAAAGCATTAAATGCAGTTTCATCGTTTTTTATTAAAAAGAATCTTCGTTCTTGAGCTGGAGTTGCAATTTCAAGACTCATTATATTAGAAAGATAACATTTGTTACTAAAGTGCATGGTAGATCTCATGAATGGACCAATGCCAACATGCAAATAGTTGCGAGAGCCTTGCTCTAGTAGAAGCGTAGAAAGATGATCAAGAACGTCTAATCCAAAGTTTGTTGCGTTATTTGTGATGGTATTTATTTCACCAGTTGTATAATTGTTTGGAGTGAGAGGTGTTGCTGGAACATTAAGAATATCAGTATGTAGATCGAGAGACTTTGGATCTTTATCTACATCAAAATAGGCACCAGCTAAACCTTTTCCAAAGCGTATTTTGGTAGGCAGTGTTACACGTAAACCTATATTTAATTCGTAACGATGATCTTTTTTAAGTTGATATTCAAAACTAAGTTTAGTATCTCCCAGGGCAAGAAAATCTGCTACCATATGGTCGAATGCAAAATCCGGATCGGCTGCTCCTAAAAGTTTAGTAATTTCGTCTTGTTCGCTCGGTGTTAAATAAAAATTATGTTCATCATAATAAAGGGGGACACGTACATATAATGACCAGTCTGGCTCTATTAAAGACCAATTAAACATGATACCAATACGATGCTCTTGAAGTTTCATACTACCAAAAAGTTTAAGAACTTGCGGAATGTTAAAGGCAGTAAATTGTCGGTCATCGAGTATTCGAACAATATGCTCTTGATCAAGGTCTATATAGTCTTTAAGTTCATTAAAATCTTTATAATAGTGTTCATTAAACGTTTGACTATAGAAGGGAAGAAAACCAAAACGTTTTTCTGATGGTCCAAACATTACAGGTTGTTGAAAGATAGGTAGATCGATAACGTTTTTTCTTGCAATAGGATTTGTTCTGTAATAAATAGGGTTTTGTAGAAGCAAGTGTGCTTTAATAGTAGGGCTAATAAGTATCATAGTGGTGCTACTTGTTGTGCCCCGCGTTATAGTTGTAGGCATCCCTGCATCTATGACGGACATTTCGGGATCAAAATCAAAAAGATCAGCTTCGATTTGTTGTTCTAAACTTAAGCCTGCGGCGTTAATATAAAAAACATTCAAAAGGAAGAAAATATAAAAAAGTTGTTTTATGTGCTTCATAATTTTTTTATTCTCGCGTAAACTGTTTGTACTTAAAGGGTGAGTAATACTATCTCATTTTTATAAGTATTTTAGTATACGTTAATTCATTTATAAGACAAAACAAAGGAATGTACATGGTTTCGTACGATCAAAAAAGCTTTATTATCGAAGGTAATATTGGCGCAGGGAAATCAACATTCCTTTCTTTAATTCAAGAAGAACTTCCCGTACAGGTTGTGTATGAGCCACATCAAAAATGGCAAAATGTTGGTGCTGGAGACAATTTACTCGAAAAATTTTATAACGACACTCCTCGTTGGGCGTATACGTTTCAATCATATGCTTTTATTACACGTATTATTGAACAGCAAGAACAAGCAAAAAAGAATGAGTATGACACCCAAGTATTAGAACGATCTGTATATTCTGATAGATATTGTTTTGCAAAAAATTGTTTCGATATGGGAATCATGAGTTCTCTTGAATGGAAATTGTATCAAGAATGGTTTGAGTGGTTAATTGTTAATTATGCTCCAAAGCCTACGGGATTTATTTATTTAAAGACCGATCCTCAAATTTGTTACGATCGCTTAACTAAGCGTGCACGAGAAGAAGAGGTTGGTGTTTCATTAGAATATTTACAATCATTGCATAACAAACACGAATCATGGTTGCTCGAAAAGAAAGATGTAGCCGATTATTTACAAGATATTCCAGTATTGGTTCTCGATTGTAATGAAGAGTTTGAAGCTGACTCAGAGCAAATGCAAAAACATAAGAATGCGATTATAAACTTTATGCAAAGTTCTGGATCTACTGGTGTTCATGCAACATCATCTACACTTTGCTTGTAAAAAAACAAAAAAATAGAGTAAACTAAAGCGTTCAATACTATAATTACGAATAGTAACATACTCTATTTTGTGAAAGGGGTCCGCATGATTGAAGGTATCTATTACGCAAAAGCAGCTGCATTTATGGGAGCAGCACTTGCAATGGGCATAGGAAGTATTGGACCAGCATTAGGCCAAGGGTTTGTGGGAACTAAGGCATGTGAGAGTGTGGGTAAATATCCCGAGAATGCAAACAAGATTCGTTTTATGATGATGCTTGCTATGGGGATGGTAGAAACTTCGGCTATCTACGCATTTATTATTAGTCTTATGTTAATTCTTTACAACGTATAACAGTGCTACAAGACGGTAGTCATGATTTATTTTAACGCGACATTTTTTATACAAATTATTCATTTTCTGTTTGCATGGTGGGTGTTGCGTCGTTTTTTATTCCGTCCAGTTGTATCTACGATCCAGCACGAAAAAGGTGCAGAGAAACGTCTTAGCAATAGTATAGTTGCTGAGCAATCGTTGTTAAAAAAGGCACAAATAGAGCAGCATCGGCAATGGTCTTGGTATCAGCAACAGTTTAAAAAACGTATCCCAGTGCCTGTTGAGCATGTAGTAATTTCTGATCGTTCTTTTAAAAAATTAGAAGTTCCAGATATTTCTCAAAAGGTTGAAAAGCGCGAAAGTTCATTATTAACTGACAGTGTTGTTGTAAGGTTTGCTAATGATTAAACATATTTATGCTTTTGTTTTTTCGTTTCAATTTATAAACTTTTTATGGATCATGGCTGTTATTGGTTATTTAATTAATAAATATGTTATTCCTTCTATTGATCAAGCAATGCAAGCAAAAGAAGACGCTAAAACGGCACTTAAAAATGTTGTGAGTTCTACTCAAGAAGAATGCAAAAAAGTTGAAGATTATAGTCAGGAACAAAAATTATATGCACAAGAGTTATTAGAAAAACTTAAAATTTGGAACGCAGCAGTAGATATAACACGTGCTCAAGAAACAAAGCATAAGCAACAGGGAACACGAGCTATTACTGCGTTGGTAAAAAAACAAGAAGTGGCTTTATACAATCTGTATTTATCTCAATCGGTTACTTCTACAGTTATGCAAGATTCTAAACAAAAGCTCACACAGTTATTTTCTGACACTCATAAACAACAAGATTTTTTAAATCGAGCATTGAGTGAATTGAAACAGGAAAAATTATGAATCGAGTAGCCAATACGCTTGCCCGCCGTTATGCGCGTGCTTTTTTAAATACATTTTCTGACCAAGTAATAGCTGCAAACTTAAAGAATTTTAAAAAAGCTGCTGACTATTTAAAAGAACGGCCACACGCTTTTTTTCTTATGGAGCTTTCTCTTTTGCCCGATAAAGTAAAAGTTGATGCAATAGATACTTTGTGCAACACTTTTGACTTGCCTGTAGGCTGTAAGAAATTATGTTTATTGTTGATTAAAGATCAGCGCGTTTCTTTGTTGCGAGATATTTTTATATTTATTGTTTCTCTTAAAGAGCAAGCTTTAAACATTATTCATTTTGATGTAGCAAGTTCTCATGTATTATTAGAGACACAAAAAAAAGAAATTAAGCAGTTTTTAGATACTCATGTACAGGGCACAGTTTCTTGTAATTATACGATTGATGAAAGTTTAATTGCGGGAATACGATTACAAAGTTCATCTTTGTTATGGGAAAAATCAGTGAAAAAACGTTTGGCTTCCCTTGCTCAAGCATTACAATAAGGTTGTTATGGAAATTAAAAGTGCAGATCTCGTATCACTCTTCGAACAATCTTTGAGTGATAAACCTAAGGCTCAATTAGATCAAATAGGTATGGTTATTAAAGTGGGTGATGGTATTTGTCAGGTTCATGGGCTTGATAATGCTGTGTATAACGAGATGATTGATTTTGAGGGAGGCAATAGAGGTATTGTTCTTGATCTTGCAGAAAATTATGTTTCTATTTTCCTTTTACATAACACTATTCCTGTAGTTGAGATGGAAGTAGCAAAACGCACCGGTAAAGTATTTAAAGCACCGGTAGGCGAAGGTTTATTGGGTCGTACTATTAATGCGATGGGTAAACCGATTGATGGTTTGGGTGATATGCCTGTGAAAGATCAATGGCCTATAGAAGTAGCTGCTCCTGGTGTTATTGAACGTAGTCCTATTAATGAACCGCTCGAAACAGGGATTCTTGCTATTGATGCGTTGGTGCCTATTGGAAAGGGTCAACGAGAACTTATCATTGGTAACCGAGGTACCGGTAAAACAGCTATTGCGCTTGATACGATTTTGAATCAAAAGGGCAAAGACGTTATTTGTATTTTTGTTTCCATTGGTCAACGTCAAGCAAATTTAGCACGAAACATACGTTTGTTGGTAGAAAACGGAGCGCTTGAATATACCGTTATTGTAAGTGCCGATGCTGCAGACTCTGTATTGTGTCAGTATCTTGCTCCTTATGTTGGGTGCACTATTGGTGAGTATTATAGAAAACAGGGCAAAGATGCTTTGATTATTTATGATGATTTAAGTAACCATGCGATTGCGTATCGAGAAATGTCTTTGCTTTTACGACGCCCACCGGGTCGTGAAGCATACCCTGGTGATGTGTTTTATTTGCATTCACGTTTGCTTGAGCGTGCCGGAAAAATTACAAATGGTGGATCGCTTACGGCATTGCCAATCATTCAAATACAGGCAGACGACATTACTTCTTATATTCCAACCAATTTGATTTCTATTACAGACGGACAGATATTTTTAGATGACCAGATGTTTAAAAGCGGTATTCGACCAGCGGTTAATATTGGGTTATCTGTGTCTCGTGTGGGTGGAGCTGCGCAAATGTCAGCGGTTAAAAAGATGGCAAAAACATTGGGTCTGGAGCTTGCACAGTATCGTGAGCTGTTAGACTTTTCTCAGTTTGGCACCGAGCTCGACTCTGACGCTCAACACAGAATTAATCAGGGGCGTAGGGCAATTGAGGTATTAAA
>JBLICC010000049.1:0-5261 GCA_047631715.1 Alteromonas naphthalenivorans | reverse complement strand
TGATTGATCTTAAATGGTTCGGTAGAAATAGGATCGCTTTGTTGTGTTTTAGCAGCATGTTGCTTAATGAGTTCTTTAATTTCATCTGTTCTTGCTACTTGATATGCGTTACGACCGTTGGAGCTAATTCTTCCAAAAGAAGCACCACTATCAAGTAACAGTTGTACGATAGCTGTATGACCTTTGCTACAAGCGATACCTAAGGGTGTGATAGTTGTATCATTAGTATTTTTTTCTCCTTGAGTAGTATCAATGCGATTATGAGCAATAAGAGCTTGCACGGTAGCTGTGTGTCCATAAAAACAAGTAAGGCCTAAGGGTGTTATAGTTCCACCATTAGCATTTATTTGTCCTTGAGTAGTATCAATTTGATCATGAGCAATAAGATCATGATCAATTCGAGCATAATTAATAAGAACTTGTATGGTAGCTGTATGACCATTAGAACAGGCAATACCTAAGGGTGTTATAGTTCCTCCATCAGCATATTTTTGTCCTTGAGTAGTATCAATGCGATGATGAGCAATAAGAGCTTGAATAGTAGCTGTATGATAATTAGAACAGGCAATACCTAAGGGTGTCATAGTTGCACCATCAGTATTTTTTAGTCCTTGAGTGGTATCAATTCGATCATAATCAATAAGAGCTTGAACGGTAGCTGTATGTCCATTTTTACAAGCGAGACCTAAGGGCGTGTTAGTTGCACCATTAGCATTTATTTGTCCTTGAGTAGTATCAATTCGATCACGAGCAGTACGATCATAATCAATAAGAACTTGTACGATAGCTGTATGACCATTTTCACAGGCAAGACCTAAGGGTGTGATAATTGTGCCATCAGCATTTTTTAGTCCTTGAGTAGTATCAATTCGATCATAATCAATAAGAGCTTGAACGATAGCTGTATGACCATTAAAACAGGCAATACTTAGGGGTGTAATCATTGATTTATTAGGAAGTATTATTTCTTTATTTATATTAATATTTGGATGATTAATAAGTTCTTTTATTTTATCGATTTTTCCAAAAACACAAGCTTTTAAGAATTCTTGTTGATAATCTGTTTCTTGATCAATTTTACTAGCTAGAGCAGCAGGAGTTTCTGGATGTTCTTCAGCAGGTTGCTTGCCGCTGGCAGCAGAAAAAACTGAACCAGTGTAGAGCAAAGTTAAAGTAAGAAAGAGTAATTTTTTATTCATGATAGTCTCCATTTTTAAGAACAGTACTTTAAATTCAATAATTCTAATTGTAATACTATTGGGGCATTTGTCAAGAGGGGGGGGGAGCTTAAACGTTAGTCTGAGGTTGTTTTATAGAGTTTTAAGTTTATGGAGTTTAAGCTTGAATAAGCTTAAAGTTTATAGGTCGATTGGTAATAGAGTATTGGGGTCATAATCGTGATTACAGGTGAATAGGTTTTCTAGTTTTAAGCCGGTGTAACATTGAGGGCAGGATTTTTCTTTTGAGCTTTAATTTATAAAAATCTCCTTTATTTTCCTAAAGGTGTATATAGGCTTTCTTGTAGAAAAGTTAAAGAGACATTGTTTTCTTGTAAAGTAGAAACTGTAAATCTTCTAGCGCTTCTTCCTAGAAGAAAAAATAGAAGCCCAGAACTGGCAATATCTAATGTTCCTTCATGTTGCCCATATACAGAAATATATTCTGTTTTGGATGAGTAGGAGGTCTCTACTTGAAGCTCTTTTATTTTACTATATTTTATTCTGTACTGCTTATAGCTATAGATTAGTGTTAATAGACCCGCATAAGAAAGTGTAAGACTAGAAAAAGATGGAGTTGGTAAAAGAACGCCTGCTATGCCACCTAGTATAAAAGATTTATTGCGACGATCATTATAGTAATCTTCTCGATTCATGTTATAAAATAAAATTTTTGTGTGTTCAGAATCAGTGATGAGTGAGTTTTCGGGTAACGCGAGTAATTCTTCTGCTGATCTTGGCTCAGGAGAATCAGCTCTTTGTCCTGTTATTGGGCTAGGAGAGGTTTGTCTGTTTTCTAATTCATATTCGCTTGTGTTTAGTCTCTCAGGGTCGCTATCGCTTGCATCAGATTCTGCAAAATAATTAACAACGGCTTGAAGAGCATTTTCTTGATTTTCGTCAAATTCTTGTATTGATAAATCAGATTTTGCGAGCAATGTATTAAAAGGTGAAAAAGAATATAAAAGAAAAATTAAATATACGATATTCATAGTTTGCCTTTTTTTATTTTAAAATAAAAATAATAACTATAATACCATTGCCTTGAGTGTGAATACTATGTTTATTTTTTACCTCTGGTGCATTTTTCGATAAGCTTTAGGCATCGTAAAGGGTGCTGTTATGCGAAAATTCAAATTAGTTTCAAAAATTCTTTTATCTCTTTTGCTTGGTCTTGTTTTGGCTTTGGCATGGTTTCAGTTTGATGAACGATTTATTGCTTTGGCTAATAATGGCATGGAAAAAATTTTTGAGAACCAATTGGATTGTAAGTTTAGAGGGCGCGTTAAGCGATTGAATCCCTTTTTTCTATCACTCGATTTTGAAGATGTTCGAGTTCGTCCCTTTGATAATAAAAATTGGTCATGGAATGCTAAACATATGACTATGCGTTTGTCTTTTTTAGAATATTTATATTATGGAACATTCGGTTTACATGTAAAACTTACTACACTTCGTTCGCTTTCTAATATACGCAATGGTATACCAACGATTAATGATCATCTTTTAAATCTGTTTGCGGGAGCTAATTTTAGTGTGCCTATTGCGTTTCAAACAGTTGGTATTGTTGATGGGAAGTTAATTGCGCACAATGAACAAGAAAAAATAAAATTTGTTTGTTGTTGGAATAGCAATGCAGGCAAAGCCGGTAATGATTTTAAATCAAAATTTTATATTTCTCATACAAGTCTTTCTCTACAAAATAAAAAAATATTTAATAACTTTAATGGACAAGTAACATTTGATGCTTTGCATAATAATCGGTTTGTACGTATTGCTACCGATGCAATGCTTACGTTTCCACAATTACCTAAGGGGCAACAAGATTGTTATGTGATGGGTACTTGGAATAAGAATGTGGGAAGTTTTGTTTTATATAATCAAGATCGAACGATTTCTTTTGTGCCTATTGAGGTTGTTGCGCGTAAAGATGCTTTTGTGATTAATGCAGAAGGCGTGATATTGGCAGATTATCTTAAACAGCTTTGGTTTCCTGATAGTGATCAAGTTATTAATGGCATGTGTTGTATAAAACTTTCGGGGGACTTACATGGTTTGTTGCATGGTAGAATTCGTATGCAAAATTTTGGGTGCCAAGATTATATACTTGATGAATTTTATAGTGACTTTATGTATTCAGATAGTCTTTGGAGAGGAACGGTATCGGGTAAGAAAAATGCTGCATATGTATCTGGTTTATGGCAATGGTCCAATAAAAGTGGGCAGGGTGACATAAAATGTATTAATAGTGTTGCGGTACCAATTTTTACAGATGGTTATTGGGAATGCGTTGCAGGAAAAACAATGGTGCAAGCTTTTATTAAAAAAGATGGAACAGGTACATTAGATTATTCAACTGTTTTTGCTCATAAAAAAACAGACCATCAGGTTATGAGTTCTGGAACATTAGTAAGTAAGAACGATGTTTTAGAGGTTAATGGGATAGTTGATGATGCATCGTATCAAGCGACTATTAAAAAAGATCCATTATGGTTTAAATCGTTTATCTATAAAGATGCACACAATAAAGAGCTTGTTTCTTTAACAACTAAAAAAAACAATTTTTCTTTAAAGGCTGATTATAGTATTGCACAAGAGATTGCTCATGATAGGTTTGGATTAGATAGTGCAGGACATGGAATATTTAAAGTTAAAGGTGTATGTAATTATCCAGAAGTAACTGGAACAGTTACTTTTAAAGATGGCTCAATGAGGCCTGTTGGGACCTATAATTTTATTTCTGATATTACAACACGTTTTGCAGGAGATATTAAAAAAAGAACAGGTGCTTTAGAAGATCTCAATATAGTGCTTCATCAAGGAATGCTTAAAAGTTCTAAAATATCTTCTTCTTTAAATTCTGATGGTTCTTTATTTGCGTTACATTGTCCGGTGCAATTTTATAATTGTTTTTTAAATTGGAAAAAATCGTTATATGCTGTGTGTACAGGGGCATCTGTGTTACAACTTGGTTCAGGGGTGCAGCCACGAATAGATGGGTTTTTAGTTCTTGATAAATCGCAATTTAAAGAAAATATTTTTGCTTTGCAGACACAGCAAAACGCAATTCAAGCATTGCCGGAGCAAAATACACTTTCTGATATGCAGATTAAGTTTGCGGTTTCTACGCAAACACCATTGCTTGTTTCTACGTCTCATTTGCAAACACAAGCAGCGCTCGATTGTGAGATTACAGGATTTTTACGAGCTCCAGCATTGCAAGGCGCATTGCAGTTGCGAGGTGGTAAACTTGTTTTTCCTGCGCATGATTTGGCTATTTCTCAAGGGAAAATTACTTTTGTTCCAGCACATGCCGATGATCCTACTATTGAGCTAGATGCTCAAGCGCGTATTAAAAAGTATGTAGTAAAACTTTCTGTTGGTGGAACTATTAAAGATCCAGAAGTGCTTTTGCAATCAGATCCTATGCTTTCTGAAGAGCAGATTATTATGCTCTTATTAACGGGTAGCGAGCACGAATCATTTAATATAATGGTACCTTCGTTGGTTATGCGTAATGTAGAAACAATTATTTTTGGCCCATCAAAAGCATTAAAACATGCTCCAACTTCTTTTTCTTCTTGGTTAAAGCCGTTAGAAAAAGTTACGTTTACTCCGCGGTTTAATGATCAAAGTGGTAGAGGGGGATTTAAAGGAGTTCTTGAAGTAGAATTAAGCAAGCGCTTGCGTGCGGTGCTCGAAAAAGATTTTAGTTTGGCAGAAGACGCGGCTGCAGAAATCGAGTACCTTGCTTCTGACGATGTAAGCTTTAAAGTTAATCGAGATGAACGTGGGGATATTGGCGCTGAAGTAGAGATGCGATTTAAATTTTAAAAAATTGTTGCCTTTTTTTGTTCTGTTTTTGTAAAGTTGTCAGGACTTTGATTAAACCGAGGGGAAGGGGGAACGCGTGATTTTAGGGATGTTTGGTGTGAGCAAAAAAAAAATGCTCGCACCATTTCTATTTATAACAGTTTTGTGTGGTAAGCAAGACGTTCTTGACCCTCAAGACTGCATTTCATTTACTCGCACTACACTTAAAAA
>JBLICC010000048.1:0-5294 GCA_047631715.1 Alteromonas naphthalenivorans | reverse complement strand
CCTGTTACCAGTTTATAAATTCAAGATTTGTTAATGAAAAAGGAGAAGCCGCTACGGAAATAGATAACAGGGTTTCAGAATGGTCAATCGACTTGGAAGAAAAATCATAAAAATAATTATTTTACTATTCCTTACCAAAACATTCTCACTTTTTAGTGCAGAACAAGTTCATCAAGAAATTGTTGTAAAACAAATAAGAGCTCTTGATGGCTTTGGACGATTATTGCTCTACAATAAAGCTCACAAGATTAAGCCAGAGTCAAAGGGCATACCTGCTCATCAATACCTAGCCCGTAAAGCCCTTTTAGAAACTGTAGGATTAATAAAACAAGGTTATAAAATTTCTCCAAATGTGCGTAAAATAGCACAAAAATATATAATTAAATTATGGTGGGAAGATTTTGTCCGCATAAACATTATGAAAGCTTACCCTTATGATCAATAAATTAATCTTATGTACGTTACTTATTACTGGAAACCTTATGGCTAAACGCAACATTACAGAAATTGTTACCAGCCTAGAGCAAGCACAACAAACATTAAAACCGGGCCAAAAATATTATCATTATAAAACCCCAGACAGAATCTATACTATAGAAAGCCTTTCTGTAAGCCATGATAAAAACCAGATACTAGTTAATTATGCAACAGAATATGATGGCAAAAAAATTCTTTGGGCTCGTGTACTTGAAGATTTTTTGTCTCTAGTAAACGTAGATGAAAAAGAAATTAAAAAGTTCGAACGTATTTATTAAAATATTATTTTGATGCTGCAATTTTTCGTAAATATTGTACACGTTCTTGTCCACTAACATATCCCATTAAGAATCTTGGTGCAATTTCAGAATGAGTATCTCCAATTGCTTTTCTATATTCTTGGCTGCATGCTTCGTATTTTTCAAAAAAGTCTGCTGCTGCTTCTACTTCTTCTTTTGAACTATACTGTGCCGCAAATAAATCCGCATCCTTTTCTCTAGGCGCTTTAAACAATGCATTACCTATCCATGTTAAAGAAAGACCAACAAAGCTTGCTGCACTAACAGCTGCACCAAATACCAATAATCCATCGTAAGCAGCAATAAGCACTTGTGCTACATAAAAACCAGAATACATTGCGGCAAAACCTATAACACCATTAAGAGCAATTTTCTTCCAAGAATAATGATCGACTACATGACCAAGTTCATGTTTAAAAATAAATCTTTGTGCTTTAGGAGTAAGAGCATCATTTATTTTTATATGCAATTGCTTAGTGTGCGCAGGGAGTGTGGGTTGAATATGAGTTTTAATAATACTTTGTGCTTCGATACATATAGGGTCTTTATCAATACTCTTCCATATCATTTGATCAACCATAACAGTATTAAATACCGTCATAGCAATAGAGCTATCGCAATACGCATAACGAAGCGCAATATCATCAGGATTCAAACCAGCTTCTTTAATCTGTTCATCAAAATAATCTTTACATTCACCTGTAGGAGAATACTTTAAATTCTTCGCTAGATTGTCTGCCTGTTTATAATGCACAAACGCAGTCCGTAAACCAATCAATAAAGAACACAAAAGCGCTCCCGTAATGCTCAAGATAAATTGCGGTCTATACATATACGCAACTACAAATGGCAATGACAAAACTGCAAAACTATATAATTCATTAATAATAAGTGATAAAAACATAAAAAAATCCCCAAATAATAAAAGGCCCTAATGGACTAATAGTACCATGGAAAAGCTATTTTGAGAATATTAAATGAGAAAGTGGCGCACCAGACAAAGCTGCGTAGCAGCGAAGTATGGCGTCCCCAAGGGGAGTCGAACCCCTGTTACCGCCGTGAAAGGGCGGTGTCCTAGGCCTCTAGACGATGGGGACATATACTTATTACTCGATCCTTTAATATAATTCCTAACGGAATTACTCAAGATGAGTCGGAAAATTCAAAAAACCATCTTAATTATAGATAAGAAAGATGGGGCACCATTCCCTTAAAAAAGAAAATGGTGAGCCGCGCTGGGCTCGAACCAGCGACCCACAGCTTAAAAGGCTGTTGCTCTACCAACTGAGCTAGCGGCCCGAATAAATTTCAAAATAAGTTGAAAAGGTATCTATAAGGTATAAATGACTGATCATTTTGTCAAGAAAAGTTCTTAAAATAAGTAAATATTCCCTGACTAATTGTACAATAGATCATTAAACCCACAATATCCATAAGTGTTGCAAGCACCGGACCGGCCGAGTAGGCTGGGTCAATGCGCAATCTTCGCAAGAAAACTGGAATCACACTTCCCATCACAATAGAAACCATAACAATTGCAAAAATAGAGAGCCCCACCGCTGCACTTGCAACAATATTTGAGCTCGTAATGTACACACGAACAAATGCCGTTCCACCCAAAATAAGCGCAATGGCGCAAGCTAAAATGATTTCTCGCTTAAAAAAACGTCGCAAATTGTTTTGATTAATTTCTCCCGAAGCCATACCCTGAATAATAATAGCCGAAGTTTGACTACTTGCATTACCCCCGGTACTCGTCAGCATAGTTAAAAATTGCATCAGAAGACCCGTTAAAAGCACTTCATAGCTATCAATAATAAGGCTTGATATTGATTGAGCTAAGAGCAAAATAATCAAAATATAACTACGCTCATAAAGCAATCTAAAGAAAGAAACATCAAAATAAGTCCCTTTAACGGGAGTCATAGCAGACATACGATATACGTTTTCTGCTGATTCTTCTTCAATAATATCTACTAAGGTCTGACTGGGAATTATACCTAAAAAATAATTATTTTTATCTACAACAGGAACAATGGACAAATTATAATGCACCATCTTATTTGCCACAAATTCTTGATCGTCATCTGCTTGAGCTACAAAAACATCTTTTCTTACTATTGAGCTCAATAATTTTTGAGGTTTTTGGATCACTAAATCTTCAAGCAAAATATGGCCAACCAAATGTTTATTCTGGTTAATAATAAAAATTTGCCTATGAATTTCTTGATCAACATCAAGACGCTGTAAAAGCTGAATACTCTTATGCACAGTAAAATCATCACTTAAAGCTAAGGTGTCGGTGTCCATAACACCGCCAGCAGACTCAGGATTGAATTTAAGAAGGTCTAAAACCTTTTCACGGTCTTTTTTATGCAAAAGATTAAGATAATGCTTTAAATCAGAATCTGATAAATTTTCAAATAAATCAGTAAGCTCATCTGTTGTTAAACAACCAAGAGCATCAATCCTCATACCATCATTAAGAGAAGAAAGAGCCAATGCCTGAAGAGGCTCAGAGAATTCTTTAAAAACTTCACATCCCAAATCATTGGGTAGATTCATATATATTTTTTTAAATTCTTCTACAGATAAATTTGCAAGAAATTCTGCAATATCAGCAGGGTGAATCTTAAGAAGTTCTTCCCAAAGCGACTTACCTAAGGCAGATTTTCGGCTAATAACCGATTTTATATTTTTTTTAATCTCAGCAAATAATTTTTCTGGGACCATTGTCTTCCCTTATGTTACAGGGTTAACCTTCTGCAATTTAAGATCGTAGAATATATTTTAAGAACTACTTTTTATAAATTTTATCGGAATAACCTTCTATTGTCCATTTGACTTTGTAGAGCGCCTTTCTTATCATCTATCTAAGATAGAGAACCTAAGATAGCTATTCTATAAAGGAAAATCAATGGAGGGACCAACTGTCCTGTGCCCTGGAGAAGTATATACACTAACTGTTACTCAAGAAGATCATGAGATACGTCTTGATACCTTTCTTACACAAGAATTTAGAGGTTATACTCGTAGCCTTTTTAAAAAACTTATCGAAGAAAAAGCAATAACCATTAATGAAAAAGTTGCCCGAAAAGCAGGAGCTATCATTAGAGAAAACGATACAGTTGCGATTATTGTACCGAGAGTTAAGCCAAAAAAAATTCTTGAAGAAGAAGAAATAGAACAACTTAATGTTCAACTTATTCATCAAAACAAAGAGTTCGCAATTATCAATAAACCTGCTGGCCTCATTACACATCCACCACATTCTGCCAGCGATGAAGTATCAGTTATCGACTGGGTTACTCATCGATTTAAAGATATCGAAGAAGTTGGATACAAAGACCGACCGGGCATTGTGCATCGACTTGATAAAGAAACATCGGGCCTTATGGTTATACCTTTAACCAAAGAAGCTCATGAAATTTTTTCTGATATGTTTAAATACAAAACAATACAAAAAACTTATCTTGCAGTTGTATGTGGTCATACAGAAAAAGAAGGTGTTATTGATTTTCCTATTGGTCGACATAAAGTAGTTCGAAATAAAATGACACATCGTCTTGATGGAAGAGCATCAACAACACGCTACAAAATGAAACAATATTTTAACGAACATACTTTTGTTGAAGCTTATCCCGAAACAGGCCGTACCCATCAAATTAGAGTGCATTTTACGACTCTTGGGCATCCTCTTGTCGGTGATAAAATGTATGGAAAAAACACTCATCTTATTAAACGCCAAGCTTTGCATGCATCAGAAATTGAATTTGTTTTCAAAAATAAACCATATCATTTCACATCACCTCTACCAGGCGACTTTAACAATCTCATTACTCTTCTAAAGAAAGCATTGCTCTTTTAAAGAGTTGCATTTTTGTAAGAAATGACATAGATTCAACCACGGCTAAGAAAGAGTCGTGGTAATGAAGCGATTAATCTCTTAGCCTATTTTTTCGTGTAAATAAAATAGGCATATAATTTATGCAAAAACTCTGGCTGAATAATAAGATTCATTAGTTTTGAACGATATATTTCGTAACAATAAGAACGATTTTTAACACGAGAAAAGTTTTTTTCGTGATCTTTAAAAACCTGCCTATCGTTTCTAATAATTACTGCTTCTTCGTTTCCATGAAAAGCTGCATACGTATAATTTAACGACCCCGTTGTTACAACTTGTCCGCCAAAGGTATTTGCAAATATTATTGTTTTTTGATGCATCAATGATTGATACCCTTTGTCTTTTACCCTCATAGATATTGGTTGATACACATTAAGTGGTATCCCATTAGATGCAAGAATATGCACTTTACTGTAATGCAATAACGAACTGGCTCCAGAATCAATAACCACTTCTATTTTTACTCCCCGTTTTTTTGCTCGCACTAATGCATCAGTTATAGGCTGATTAGTAAGACGAAACATAAGAGTACGAATATGTGTTTTTTCCATTTCTATAAGTCCGACCATTATTTTTTGTAACGCATAAGAATCGTCGGGAGTAAAAAAACG
>JBLICC010000047.1:0-5538 GCA_047631715.1 Alteromonas naphthalenivorans | reverse complement strand
TGTACAACTGAGTGGTAGATCCGCTTTTTTTACATTGTTCTATTTTTTGCTTTGCAAATTTAAAAGCATTTTTATAACCATAATGAGGAGCATATTTTTCTTGATACAAGCTCCATCTTTTTTTAATAAATACAAAGCTCATAAAAACAACCGGCAACAAAGCTAATAAAGAAAACCAGAGCCAATCAATAAATCGTGGTATTCTAAATCGCCATTTAGTAACGTATAAAACATCTTCAAGTTCATGATCGTATGACACTTGCTCAGCATCATGCTCTTCTTTCTGATCAGCAACTTGTTTTGCAACTATGCCCGGTGTAATCACAACTTTAAGAGGTTTACTTTTTAATGTTCTGTATGCTTTTTTATGTATATCAAAATAAGTAAACTCTTGTTCGTCAATAGTATACGTCCCCGGTTCAATACCTTGAATCACATATTCAAAATCTTTTTTAAACGTTTTTGCTGCAAGCGAAGTAAAATGCGTATTGGAATCATAAAATTTTAAACCCTCAGGAACCTGTAACTGTGGATGATTAATCATAACAAAGTTGCCATCACCAATAAGTTCTAGCGTATACACAACTCCTTCGCCTTCAACAGCTTTATCTAGATTAACTTTTGCTGTTAATCCCGTAAAATGCCCAACCGCTCCTGTAGACATATCATTATCTGGCAATGGTTTAACAGAAAGTGTAAGTGCATTAGAATACATTGCTTGTCGACGCGATCGACCTCCCATCATATGGTCCATAAAACTAAAAAGATCTCCACCTCCGCCGCTACCTCTTGATTGAGAAACTACCACACTTACTTGCGCATTTACCGCAGGAATAACAACATCACCCACTTGCTTTGGGTACAAAATGCATTGCCATTCTTGGTAACGATAAACAACTCCATCAATAGTTTCTTTTCCTGTTTGTGGTCCCTTGAGTTTTGTAGACTTAAAACCTTCAAACTCAGGTGGCTCTACCCCCTCAATGCGAACATCGTTGTTGGCATAATAAAAACGTAGAGAGAAAGATATTTTTTCTCCTACAAAAACTTCTTTTTTTGCAATATCTATTTTTAAGAATGCAGCTTCTCGTGTTTCTGGAATTACTTGATCATGAGTGACTTCTAACTCAACACTCTCGGAAGAAAATGTTTTACCATCTTTGTGCACATGTGCAGGCCCAATAGTATATTCACCTTCTTTATCAATACGTCCTTGATAGCGATACTGTTTTTTTACCGAAGTTTGTCCATTAACCGTACGAATACTGCTGCTTGTTCCAGCCGATTGCAAACTAAATGGAGGATGTCCTTCTAAATCTGGATTAGATATCCCACCGGCATCACCCGAAACTTCAACGGTTACTAAAAATGGCATTCCCATACCAATAGTTTTCGTCTCATATCCATTACCATCGGTAACCTTAATAGCAACTTGAGGGTCTGCATATAATAATCTTGTGGTTAACAATAAAAGAAAAAATGTTTTACCAATTCTTTGCGCCATCATGCTGAGGCATCCTTTGTTTTACCATTGTTTTAAACAATTTTTTACCCGATTTTTCATCTTGGTTTTTAATAAACTGTAACAGCTCATACTCTGGTTGCGCTTTATCTTCTGCTGTTGCCTCTTGCGTATCTACTTTCTCCGCTCGTAGTGCCTGCTGTTTTTTACCTTGTTGTTCTTGTGCATTTTTTTCTTTATCCTGACCTAAATTAGTTTTTTCCTCAGGAGTAGTCTTATGTTGTTCTTGTTTGTTCCCGTTTTGTTCGGATGCATCGTTGCCGCTTCCCTCGTCAAATTCTCTCTCGGATTCTTGTTCTCCTTGCCCGGAAGATTGTTGCTCTTGGGACTCGTCTTGGTTACCGTCCCCGCGCTCTTTCCCATCTTGCTCGCCTTTTTCTTGATCAAGCTCGTCTGGTTTTTTGTTATTATCGCCGGATGCATCTGGGGATTCAGAGTCTTTAGATTGTTTTGATTTATCTTTAGTTTTATCTTTAGTTTTATCTTTTTGATCTGATTTGTTTTTATCTTGATCTTTATTTTGCTTATCTTGGTCTTTTTGCTGCTGTTCTTGTTGTTTTTTTTCTTCAAGCATTTTTTCTACAAGCATTTTATTATGCTGTACCTGTTTTTTTTCGGGGTTTAATTTTAAAGACTGATCATACGAAATAAGTGCTTCTGGTAACTTTTTTTGTTCAACCTGTGTATTACCTAAATTAAAATACGTTTTATATTTAAGATCATCGGTATCTTTTAAATTTTTAACCGAATCTTTAAAGTATGCTTCTGCTTTATCAAACTGTTTTTCTTTATACGATGCATCGCCCATATTATAAAGCAATTGACCATTATAGGGATCGTCAGCAAGCTGCTTCTGAAACATTTTCTTTGCTTGAGCATAGTCCCCTTGCTTGTAAGCACGTGCACCACGAAGTTCATCAAACCATGCATGCGTACTAGAAACAAAAAACAAACTGATTAAAAGATACTTTTTCATAAAACCCACTCACATAAAAAACATATAAAACTCACGGCCAAAAAGTAGGGGTATCGCTCTTCTTCTACTTCGAACTCTTTATGTTCGAGTTTTTCTTTTTCATACTTTTGCACCTCATAAACAAGCGATTTTAAATCTTCATCTTTTTGTGTTGGCGTAATATATTTTCCACCACTTTCTCGAGACAATGCACGCAACATTGGTTCATTGAGTCGCGTAAATACTACTTTGCCCGATGCATCTTTTTGATGACCAATAGGTCGACCGTCATCATCAAGAACCGGTACAGGAGCACCATCTTTTGTTCCAATGCCATACGTAAAAATATGTATATTCTCTTTTTGTGCCTGTTCTTTTACTTTGCTCAAGTTGCTAGAAAAATCTTCACCATCGGTAAACAGTACAACTATTTTGTTGTTTCGTGCAGGCATACCAGCAAACATTTTTACAATAGTATGCAATGCTTGCGCAATTGCCGTTGAGCCAGAAGAAATAGTTTCTGCATCAACACTATCTAAAAATAAATTAAATGCAGCAGTATCTTGTGTTAATGGACACTGAATAAGTGCATCACCAGAAAATACCAATAACCCAACCCGTTCTGCATGTAATAGTTTTACCAATTGTTTAATTTTTGATTTTGCAAAAGCAAGCCTATGTGGCTTAACATCAGAAGCAAGCATGCTCCGAGAAATATCAAGCGCAATAAAAAGCTCCCTGCCTTCTTGCTCAACCTGCTGATCTTTTTTGCCCCACTGCGGCTGCAAAAGTGCTAAGAATAACGCACAAATACCAATGGCTAACAAGATCGCTTTTATATACGTTTTAGTTTGAGAAAAATAAAGCAATAAACGTTTTTCCCATTGAGGCGCAACAAGCTTAATAACATTTTGTAAATACGCACGTGTTGACCATGCAAGTAATACAAGCAATGCTCCTGCTGCCAAAAGCCAGATACTATTGTGAGCCGATGCCCAAGAAATTCCAAACAATACTTTTTTCATATTCCAAACCAAATAATGCTCACCATACTAATAAACGCATTCTGCCCACGAATCATCCTGAGTAATTCCGTTAGGAATTGTATCGAAGGATAATAGAGTGAGTTTACTTAACAGTCTTTAACTATACCCAAAAAAAATTGAGAGTTTAAGCTGCAATAACCTTAAATCTCTAAAGCTTATCTCATAGGCCTTTTCAATAATAATTATATCAACTATAAGCTTATTCTTAGAAAAATACGCAAAACCCTTGCAGATCGCATTATCGATCTAGTAACCTGGGTAATAGAAGCTAACCATGGAGGTTAAGCAAAATAAAAAATGGAGAAGAAGAATGAAGAAATTATTAATACTATCAATAGCATTGCTAACGGTAGCCGGCGCAAATGCATCTGATAGCGGTGGTGTAATAACTGAAGTAACAAGATCTAGAAGAGTAGCCGATACAAACGCTTCGGATCAAGGTGTAGAATCACCATACCAAGTTTACAAACCATTATCAGAAGGACCAGTAATGGCACCTGGTGGCACAGAAGAACCACTCCCAAACCAAGTATCACAAACGAGCATGGTAAAACCATCTACAGGTGGCAAAGTAACATCAAAATCTGAACAAGCCGTTGGTGCAGCTCTATTAGATGTAGCAAAAGCATTAAAAAAAGCAGCTGCTAAACTAGGCGTTGTTCCAGGAATAGCAAACAGTACAAGCCAAAATGATTTTGCTACAACGACAATGCTACAACAACGTCAATCAATTCCTGACGAAGGATCACAAAATGAACCTGACGAAACTAGAGATGAATTAGCAATGCCAATACCAGGTGGTCAAGCAGGCACAGAACCAGCACCATTATCTGACGCAACTAGCGCAGGTGGATCAGCTAACTCATAATAAGTTTAAAGCTTATAAAAATTAAGGGAGTCTTTACGGGCTCTCTTTTTTTTTACATAATTTTCTAAATACCAAACCATATAAATCGAGCAAGAAACAGCTCAAGACATACTAATCCAATAAGTGCCCATAAGAACGGCATAAAGATATCGTAATACTTATGATACACATCGGTTTCGTATTCAGTCTTTTCTAGCTGATTAATAGTATCGTAAATAGTTCCCAGCTCTTGCGACTTACGTGCTTCAAAAAACTTACCACCCGTCTCGTTGGCTAGCGCACTCAAAAGCTCTGTGTTGAGTGGTGCATTTAATCTTTTTACCCCAAACATAGGATGCTTAAAGTATCCGCCGTCGCCACCAATACCAATTGTGTATAACTTTATACCAAATTTTTTAGCAAGTTCAATCGCTGCTCGCGGGTTAAAGTCACCCGGAGTTGGCTCACCATCAGTAATTAAAATAATAATTTTGCTTTTTGCTTTTGAACTTTTAAGTCTATTGAGCGCAATAATAAGTCCCTTGCTCAACATTGTTCCCTCAGGATTAATAACTCCAAGCTCAGTACTAGCTATAATGCTTTCTAGCATTTTTTTGTCTAACGTTAAAGGACAACGCGAAACCGACTCATTTGCAAATAAAACTAATCCTACAGGATCGTTCTCTCGTTTCTTTATAAACTTTATTGCTTCTTGTTTTGCAATGTCTATTCTCGAACGTTGGTCTTTTAAATCATCAAAAAGCTGCATGCTCCCAGAAACATCAAGAGCTAACATAATATCTATACCTTCGATCATCACCTTTGACTGCTGATCAACTTCCTGAGGCCGAGCGATTAAAAGTGCTAAACCCAAAAGCGTTACAAAACGCATGATAGCCAAAATTGCTTTATGCGGCGTTTTAACCTGCACGTTTTGAGCGAGTAAAGAAGAGACCAAAGAATATCTATACACAGGCACTTTATAAAATCGCCAACGATACCAAACTGCTGCAGCTAATAACGGAAGTGCTCCATAAAGAACCGGTACATAAGCAAAACGAATTGAGTAACCAAACATCTTTATTATCCCCTTCCCACGAATCATCCTGAGTGGCCACCGCAAGGTGGTTGTATCGAAGGATGTTATGGTAAATACAGTTATATATAT
>JBLICC010000046.1:0-6004 GCA_047631715.1 Alteromonas naphthalenivorans | reverse complement strand
GACAAGTAGTGCAGGCAAAAGGCTTTTCACCCGAATGAGTTCTTTCATGCCTTGTTAAACTACTAAAATCACTAAATCTCTTAGGACAAGTAGTGCAGGCAAAAGGCTTTTCACCCGTATGAGTTCTTTCATGCACTTTTAAATGACTAGAATCATAAAATTTCTTAGGACAAACAGTACAGGCATAAGGCTTTTCACCTGTATGAGTTCTTTCATGTATTTTTAAATGACTAGACTGACTAAATTTCTTAGGACAAGTAGTACACCCATAAGGATTTTCACCCGTATGAGTTCTTTCATGCACTTTTAAATGACTAGAATGACTAAATTTCTTAGGACAAGTAGTACACCCATAAGGATTTTCACCCGTATGAGTTCTTTCATGCACTTTTAAATTACAAGAATGACTAAATTTCTTAAGACAAGTAGTGCAGGCAAAAGGCTTTTCACCCGTATGTGTTCGTTCATGTTTTATTAATTTACTTTTCGATATACACCTTTTAAGACAATAACTACATTGATGTTTCTTATTTTCTACGCTGCTTGATGCATTACTTGAAATTGATGGCAACACTTGAGCATCTTGCATACTAAGCTGTGCAGTATCTTTTGCTGTATTGCTACTTACTAAAGCAAGCAAACCTTGAACAGCCACCGCCTTTGATGCAACCACAACTTCATCTTGTTCTGTCCCATCCAAAGGAACTAAAGGTGGCAAATTTACTGGAATATCCATTCCATGCATCTGCGCTACTCCAAAGACTAATAATCCCAACATCCATATTTTATTCATAATAACCTCCATTAAAATAATACTTATTATAAACATTATTTTACATATATATTTCTATTAGTCAATAGCCCTTACTTTGTCTTTTTAAGCTCAAATAAGCCTAGTACAACCAATTAGTTGCTCTTACCATGCTACTTAAGTAACCTAAGCTTATTATTAGGGAAAATAAGCTTAAGGATAGTAATGAATATCAAAGACTTTCAAAAATATAAAAAAGACTTTTTAACCTATATTAAGTTATAAAAAAATCTAAGCGACAACACTTTAAGATCTTATGATAGTGATTTACACTTATTCGAAGACTTTTGGCTTCAGATCAATAAAAAAGAAAAAAAGCCCGAACTAATAAGAAGAACACTTGAACGCTATTTTGTAAGCCTTTTTTATAAAAAAATAGATACTAGCTCGGTTGCTCGTAAAATTTCGTGCTTTAAGTCTTTTGAGCGATTTTTAAAATCTATTGGAGTTGATATCTCCTTTAAACTTAAACGCCCACGAGTAGATAAAAAGTTGCCGGTCTATTTAAGTGTTGATGAAGTGTTTTATTTACTTGATACCGTAAAAGACTCTGATCTACCCTCTAAAAAACCAATTCGTGATAAAACTATTTTTGAACTTTTATATGCAAGCGGTATGCGTTGTTCTGAACTTTGCAGTATTACTATGGGTAATCTTGATATAGAAAACAAAGTAATTAAGATTACTGGTAAAGGCCGCAAAGAACGTATGGTATTATTTGGAAGCAAAGCACAAAAGCGCATACGTGAATATTTAAAAAAAGAACGACCAAAACCTATTAGTTTATCCGAAAAACTGTTTGTAAATTATAGAAGCGGACCACTTGATCCCCGATCAGTACAACGTATTATAGAAATGTTTAGAAAGTTTTTAAAAGGCAGCAAAAAAATTACCCCTCATAAATTGCGCCATTCTTTTGCAACACATATGCTTAATCAAGGAACCGATTTACGTATTGTACAAGAACTTTTAGGACACCAAAGCTTATCGAGCACCGAAAAGTATACCCATGTTACCTCTGCTCAATTAGCAGAAATGTGCGATACCCTTCACCCTTTTAATGATATGACGGACAACGATTAAATGATTCCTGCGCAAAGAACGTTTAACTCAAAAAACATGTTTTTACTAAAAGTTTGCACAGCTGCACTTTGTATTATTGCAGGCCGTCTTTTTTATTTACAAATCAATCAAGGCAAGAGACTCTTTGAACAAAGCCAAAAAAACTTTACTCGAACAGAAAGTTTACTCTCTTTACGCGGCAATATTTTAGACTGCCATGGTCACATTCTAGCAACCAATAAGCCAATCACTGCTGTTTACTGGCAAGGAACTGGAAACAAAAAACTAAGTTCCGAACAATTAACAATACTCAAACAACTTGAACATCTTACCGATAAAGATTTTTCGGAAAAAGAACAAACACTTACTCACACCGAAAAACATTTTAAGAAACAGTTACTTGTCACTAATGTATCTTTTGAACAATTAAGTAAAATTGCGGAACTATTATCTGACGAAAAAAATATTACTATCGAAACAAAATTTAAAAGATTCTACCCATATAAATCAATTGCTAGCCATGCATTAGGCTACCTTGGACATTTAGGACCGTCGTACGAAGGCCGCATGGGACTAGAAAAACTTTTCGAAGAACAACTACGTGGTAAAAAAGGTTCTTTGATGCGTGTTATAAATTCTGTTGGAACACATTTATCTGAATATCAAACCGAAGAAACTCTAAGCGGCAATGATATTAAAACAACACTTGATCTGTCTCTTCAACGTATTGCAGAACGAATTTTTCCTAAAGATAGAACGGGGACTTTAATTCTTATGGACCCACGAGATGGCAGTTTACGTGTTATTCTGTCTCGTCCAACATTTGACCCAAACGTATTTATGAATCCTCTTAATCCTGATCAATGGCAAGAACTACAAGCACAAAAACCATTCTTAAATCGTTTTTGCAATGCAAGTTATCCACCTGGTTCTATTTTTAAGTTAGTTACTCTCAGTGCTGCTATAGAAACCAACATCATTGATCCTTATTCAACTTGGGACTGTAAAGGATTTGTAACTCTTGCAAATAGAAAGTATCGCTGTGCTCGACGAGCAGGACATGGAGAACTAACAACCAAACAAGCCGTTGCAAACTCGTGTAATATTTTATTTTATGAAATTGCAAAAAAGATGGATATCGACGTACTTGCAAAATATGCACAGATCTTTGGATTTGGTAAACCAACAAGCCATTTACTCTCCGAACGCACAGGCCTTGTTCCTACACGAGAATGGAAACAAGAAACAAAAGGTGAACGTTGGTGGCTTGGAGAAACTCTTTCTGCATCTATTGGCCAAAGTTTTTTACTTACTACACCCTTGCAAATTGCGCGTATGATAGGTTCTATAGAAACGGGATATTTAGTTTCTACACGGTTAATAGAAAACAGCACCCCAAATTATGAACCACTTAAAATTAAATACGAAACACGCGCCTTTTTACGACAAACTATGCATGCTGTAGTAACCAAAGGTACTGCTCGTATGTTTAATAAACTTGATGATTTTATTATTCGCGCCAAAACAAGTACCGCGCAAACAAGTACCCTTAGCAAAAGAAAACAAGGTGAAGCATTCTTAGAACATGGCTGGTTTGCCGGAAACTTCTCATTTAGAGGATCACCACCACTGACTTTGGTTATACTCACAGAAAATACTGGTAACGCAAAATTACCAATGTTAATTGGAAGAGAATTTTTAAAGAACTATCAAGAATTGATGGAATTGAGAGAGAAGAAAAAAAGACGCACCGAAGAACAGCGCGTCTAAACTTTTTTACTTACTTTAACATGTTTCGCATTTTACTTTCAGCCGAAATGATATGTTGATTGAAACGATCTCCCCTAGAGTAAGATCCTCCACCATTTTCTGGAAAAATCGTTTTCATATGCTTAAGACCATCTTGTAATTCTGTTCTTATTTGATCAACATTTACGCCTTTAATATCTTGCTGCATTGAATTCAACTTTCCCCTACCATTATACATATCATTAATATCAGAGCTTTTATAGTATCCATGCAAATGAGTTAACGCATATGCACGATTACTATACAACTCTCCTTCAATATTAGAAGCATTCAATGGAATTTTTTTCTGTTCTGCTTTCTTTATTAATTCACGCATTTTCTGAACTTTTGCAGCTCTTTCTTTTAAACTACCCTCAGGTAGTCTTGATGCTTCTTCAAAGTCATCATGTAATAGTTGATTATTGGCTTTAGATTCTCTAGGTTCATAACCTAGTATCCATCTACTTCTTCCATCATCCTCTGCCATTTCTCCATTCCCATTTTCTTTTTTCGTTTTTAAACGACTCATAAGATCTATTCTATAATCAATCAATGCATCTTCCGATACACCAGAATTATTTTTAGGAGATAGTATCTCACTTATTGCCTGTTGAGCCTCTTGAGCTTTACCTGAATCTACTTCAACTTGAACGTTACTAACATCAGGATTACTATTAAATTCAGTTACCACTTTATGAGCTTCTTCCTTATTCTTAGCAAAGTTACTCTGTAAATCAGATTCACGAGATAAAGGATTTTTTGTTATATCTAATAAAGGATTACTTTCTGCACTCATCCTCTCTCTATCAGATAAAGATTTTGAAGGGTCACTCATCATTGCATCCAAAAAATTATCCCTGGTTAGACTTCCTGCTTCATCCATTGGCCATATATTAAATGAACCAAACATCAACATAGATAAGATTATATTTTTTATTTTCACTTGAAATCTCCATTTTTTATTTCCAACATTTATCACTATTTTTTATTATAATAAATTTGAGACTAAAAAAACAAGAGTTTTCCTGCCTAGAGCTTATTTTGGCATTATTTAAGCTTACTATTAAACTATATAAACACACTGAATAAATAAGTAAAGAATTCTTAAAGAACTATCAAGAATTAATGGAATTGAGAGATAAGAAAAAAAGACGCGAAGAAAAACAACGCGTCTAAACTTTTTTCTTATTTAGAAACTTCAGCTACTTTCTTTTTTGGTGCAGCTTTTTTAACTACAGGTTTTGCTTCTTTTGCAAGAGCAGAAACCTTTTTAGCTAAACGACCAATCTTACGAGAAGCAGTTTTAGCATGCATTACATGCTTTCCTTTTGCACGAGACATTTGAGACTCTGCATCCTTAAGAAACACTACAGAAGCAGCATGATCTTTTGCCTTAACAGCATCAAGCACTTTTTTAACTACCGTTTTGATAGAAGAAGTACGTGCAAGATTTTTTTGTCTTCTGCCAAGCATCTGACGAGCGCGTTTCTTTGACGACTTAATATTTGCCATATGTTTTTACCTATATAACTTTTTGTACTTTATCGGCTTTAACACATTTAGTACAAACTCTTGAGTTATGTACCTTTTTTTTGCAATCACTAGCCAATACAAAACGCATTTTGTGTACATTTGGGTACACCCAACGTTTTACTTTATTGTTAGCATTACTAGACCAATTCGCAACTTGTGGATGTTTTCCACAAACGAAACAAATTCTAGACATATATATATTATCCTTTCATGCTCATACCTACGTATGCACCTAATGATAAAGAAGAGGATTTAAGCTAATAGTATACCAAATCGAGGTTTTTTAGCAATCCCAAAATCTATTTCTTTATTAAATCGTTTAATTTCTCAAAAATAAGCTCAGATCCACCTATAAAAGATCGTGATCGGCTATCCAGATCTTGATTCTTCAATGTTAAAGCTCTACCTCCAGCCTCTTCTAACACCAAAGATCCAGCTGCAATATCCCACCAACTGAGTCCTCCAAAGAACACTCCATCGAATCTACCTGCTGCGCAATAGGCTATATCAAGAGCAGCAGCACCCATAATTCGTACTGAATAAGCTTCGGGTTCCACTACACCAACCGCATTATACAATGTTTCATCAATTTTATAGGAGAGTGCACAACTAATAATAGCCTTAGAAAAGTCTTTTGTCTCTAAAACATGTAAAGATTGGCCATTCAAAGTTGCTCCATCACCTTTAGTTGCGTAAAACATCTCATCTGTACATGGCTGATATACTGCACCCAGAATACGTTCATCGTTATGCGTTAGCGCAACAGAAACACAAAAATAGGGAATGCCTTGAGCAAAATTTGTAGTGCCA
>JBLICC010000045.1:0-6347 GCA_047631715.1 Alteromonas naphthalenivorans | reverse complement strand
TAAGCAGCGGAATCACGGTTAATCCCTTACGAGAAATATCCCCTATAAGCTTATTAATCTCACGCTTATGCAATAAAAGCTTACGTGAGCGCTTAGCAAGATCTTCATCTTTTTTATATGCTTTATCGTAAGGTGTAATATGGCAATTAACCATAAACAGCTCACCCTGATGAATATTAGCAAAAGCACCGGCCAAATTAACATGACCTGCTCGTAAAGATTTAACCTCATCGCCGGTTAAAACAATACCCGCTTCAATTTTATCTAGCACTTCGTAATCGAAAAATGCTTTCTTGTTCTTAATAATTATTTTCATAACACTCTCCCCCTAAAAAGCCTTTTTTCTTACTATCGCAGAAAAAAAGTTCCAAAAAATAGGATATAAACCAAAGGCAAGAACAATCCCTACCAAATTGGCTCCCAACATAAATGCCCAAAAAGAAACATCTACCAGGCCCAAATAATAGGCTAATTTGATATTAACATAGCTCATCCATACAGGGTTAAATCCAGTTACCGACATTCCCCACCAAGAATGTAGAATCCAATAACCACACAGATAACCACTCATGTAAATAGGAACCATGGTCCACGGGTTATTAACCCCATATCCAACAGCTAAAAGAAGTGGAATATTTAAACCAAAGATCCAGCCAAGAACAATATGCATGGCAGTATGAAGCCCAAAGAATGGAGAAAAAGCAATATAAATACTCAACGATGTTGCCACCGCAAGTTTATGCGGACAACGCTCTTGTTGCGCTATTTTCTTTAAAAATGTTCTTATACTAGAAAACATAATTGCACCCTGTAACCAAATTCTTTGATAAACACCCTGTAATACAGTATATTCTACCATGATGCGGCTTACAGAACAAGATAATGTGGCCATTTAGAAAGGGGAATCTCATGAAAAAAATCACTTTTTTTGCTTTTTTACTCACTAGCATAACGTTTAGTCATAGTAATCCAAATCGATCATTATTGGATTTATACAACAGTAGTGCTTCTGTTGGCACAAAAAAAGACAAAGCTACAACCTACCTGGGAACGTTTCAGTTTCCATCTATAATTCAAAACCCTTCTTTAAGAATTTATTACAAAGGGCGCATTGTAGAGATGGAAAATGGCGCATACTCATTTACCGAAAATAAAAAGTTTCAGGTTTTTACTATTATAGCCGCACTTTTACCTCCTCCAACAACAAATACACCTGCGTCTTTGACTATTCCAGAAGGCATAAAGTATGCTCGATACTCTCTTTTTAAGACCGAAGCAACCGTTCGTGATGGCAAGAAAAAAGAAGAGTGGCGAGTAGAAAAAACAAATGAGACTAATGGCATTACTGTTCCAAGCGATGCTCTTCTAGTTGTACTAGATCCTGATCTTATTGAAGATATAAAAATATTTCCCTGGTTTAAAGAAAGCTTTACCCTTAATCTTCCGGCCTTTATTATGAAAAAAAACCTTTCTAAAAAAGCCTTTGATGCCGCTTACAATAGATCAATCTTAACCGCTCTCGATTGGGATGTATTTCATCAAAAAGAACAGTGGGAAGAAAAAAAACATAAACAAAATCAAATAGCCCGAAGAAGAATTGCATGAATTATACTGTCTTAGGAATAGAATCATCTTGTGACGAAGTTGCTGCAGCAGTTTATACTACTGATAAAAAATTATTATCCAGCACGCTTTTTTCTCAAATTGAAATGCACAAAAAATATGGTGGGGTAGTCCCCGAAATTGCCTCACGCGAACATATTAAAAAAATAAATAGCATTACTCAAAAAGCACTCGATGAGGCAGGAATAACACTTGACGATGTTGATGTTATAGCCGTTACCAGCAAGCCTGGTTTGCCCGGATCTCTTTTAATTGGCACCTGTTTTGCTAAAGCATTAGCAGTCTCTAAGAATAAAAAAATAATTGCTATCAACCATCTTGAAGGCCATGCATTTTCTGCCAACATCGAGCATGACATTCCATTTCCTTTTTTGTGCATGACAGCATCGGGTGGGCATACTAATATGTATCGCGTTACTGATTTTGGAAAATACGAAGTTTTAGGAACCACGCTTGATGATGCAGCCGGAGAAGCATTTGATAAAATCTCAAAGCTTTTAAGATTGGGTTATCCTGGCGGACCAATTATCGAAAAATTAGCACGCGAATCTGGATTCAAAGATTTTTATAAATACCCAAGAAATAAAAACATTGGTTTAAACTTTAGTTTTTCAGGGCTCAAAACTGCGGTTATGTACGATCTTGTTAAAAAGAATGCATACGATATGAAGAAAAAAGAATTGTTAAATACAAGCGAACAGCTCAAGAAAGAAGTTGCGAGTTCGTTTCAAGTATGTGTTGCTGATATATTTGTACAAAAAGTAGAACGCGCTCTGGATCAACATGACGACTATAAAGCACTTGTGTTTGTAGGAGGCGTTGCGTGTAACAATTATATTCGCCAACGCTTAACCGATGTTGCTACCAAACATAATCTACCCTACTTCTCGCCTTCACCAAAATATTGTACCGACAACGCTGCAATGATTGCCTATGTTGGACACTATAAAGCACAAAAAGGCGAGTTCAGCGATCCTGACTTTGATATTTTATAAAAACAAAAAAGCTAATTAAAAAATTTAAAATCTTTTAATTAGCTTAACATTCTTATTTATAACTTATTTGCCTGAGCCATTGCCAGCTTTTTTGGTATTCATAGACTCAAAGAACTCTTCGTTGGTTTTAAACTTCTTCATCTTGTCGATCATGAACTCCATGCCTTCAATCATATTCATGTTGCCCAAGAATTTTTGAAGAACCCATGAACGTTTTTGCTCATCAGCCTCAAAGAGAAGATCGTCGCGACGAGTACTTGAACTAAGAAGATCATAGGCAGGATAGATACGACGATTTGCAAGCTTACGGCTCATATGCATTTCCATATTACCGGTACCTTTAAACTCTTCGTAAATAACTTCATCCATACGAGAACCGGTTTCTATCAACGCAGTCCCAATAATAGTTAAAGATCCGCCTTCTTCCATGGCACGAGCTGCACCAAAGAAACGTTTTGGTCGTTGCAATGCATTAGCATCAATACCACCCGTAAGAACTTTTCCTGATGATGGTGCTGTTGTATTGTACGCACGAGCTAAACGAGTAATTGCATCAAGCAAGACTACTACATCTTTTCCTGCTTCAACTAAACGCTTTGCCTTTTCGATTACAATTTCTGCAACCTGAACATGGCGCTCTGCCGATTCATCAAATGTAGAACTTATAACTTCTGCATGTGCACCCTTAACGCAACGCTTCATGTCTGCAACTTCTTCTGGACGTTCATCAATAAGAAGAACTATCAAGAAAACATCGGGGTGATTAGTAATTAAACTTTGCGCAATCTCTTTTAAAAGAACAGTTTTACCCGCTTTTGGAGGTGCAACAATCAAACCACGCTGGCCTCTACCTATTGGAGTAAAGATATCAATCAAACGAGTTGATATAAAAGTCGGGTTAGACTCTAAAGTAAATTTTTTATTTGGATGCATTGGAGAAAGGCGATCAAAATTTGGTCGCTCTCTTAATCTTGCTGGATCTTCAAAGTTAACATTGTCTACTTTAAGAAGTGCAAAATATTTTTCATTTTCTCTTGGTTTACGAATAGCACCAGAAACAGTATCACCAGTTCTTAAACCAAAACGACGAATCTGAGATGGCGAAACGTACACATCATCAGGACTCGAAATATAATCAAATCTACTTGATCGCAAGAAACCAAAACCATCAGGAAGTCTTTCTAGTACTCCCTCAACAACAACCTCTCTATCTGGGTTCTCTTGCATTTCAATAATTTTATCTACTAATGCTCGATGTAATAATAAACTTGCACCAATAATTCCCCAACGTCGGGAATGAAAATTTAACTCTTGCATAGACATCTCTTCGAGCTGCTCGCGTGTTAAAATTTTCGGTTGATAATCATTTTTTTGTTGTTGATGATTATTGCGATTACGATACTCACTTTGATTGCTATTTTTTTGAGCAACCGGTGGCTTTGCCTGTTGCGGCTGCTTACTTACAGGTTTATCTGCAGGTTTTTTTTGAACCGTTTGTTTTTTCTTCGGAACTAAAATTTTATCTTCTTTCATCTCATAGACCTCCCATTATAATAACACGTCCACTTAACAACACCTCAAAATAAGGTGTTATGCTTCTAAGTAAAAGCATATAATAACTTTTTTTATAAATATTCAATAGACACTGTGCAATCAATTATTACGACTTACGACCGCGCAATAATAACATAACTGGGCTTGCAATAAAGATGGATGAGTATGTTCCAACTACAATTCCTACAAGCAATGCTAGTGATAAGCTTCTTAGCGTCTCTCCTCCATACACAAACAATGAACCAACTGTTAAGCCCGTAGAAATACTTGTTAAAAGTGTTCGTTTAAGTGTTTGATTCAAGCTTACGTTTACTATTTCTTGTGCAGTCTTACCTGCTTCCTTAACAAAATTTTCTCGAATTCGAGCAAAAATAACAATCGTGTCATTAATGGAATAGCCTAACGTTGTTAAAATAGCAATTACTACATTAGGAGAAATTTCTTTATCTAAAAGAACAAAAACTGCCAAAATGCAAAGTGCGTCATGAAAAATCGCAACAACTGCACCCATTCCATAAGATAACGACCAAAACCTCATTGCAATATATAAAAGCATCACAAGAAGACCCATTGCCACCATCCATAAAGAATTCGATATCAAAGCAGACCCTATACCAGGACCTACTGCATTAGTTTCTAATATTGTTGCTTGCATATCTGGACCCAGATGCTTCTCTAATCCATCTTTAATCTTAATGCCTAAGCCGTGTACATCATTAGAAAATTCCTTAACACGCACAAGCGCATCAACATCACTAAATTCTCTTGTGGTTATATCTTTAAAGCCACTTTCAGCCAATGCCTTTTTTAAGCTTTCAGAACCTACAGGTTTGCTAAATTTTACAAGAACCTGCGTTCCTCCAACAAAGTCTACGCTATAGCGAAAACCTTTATGCTTAATGTAACCAAAGACACCTGCCCCAATCAAAGCGCAAGATAAAAAAGCTGTAACAAAACGATATCTTAGAAAATTGATATTAGGATACTTTACCATTCTGACTCTCCACAAGACTTAAAAGGATTTGTAATTATCATAAATACGCATTAGCAAGTATTATCATTTTTTATGTTTTAAGCAAAAAATTTTACTCAGAAACAGGATCAACAGTCACAAATTTACGACCGCCAAAACCATAATGAAATCTAATAACACCCACGCCTTTAGCGTATAGCGTATGATCTTTGCCCATTCCTACTGATTTTCCTGGATGAATCTTTGTTCCACGTTGGCGCATGATAATTTCACCACCAGTTACTGATTGGCCTGCAAATAGCTTAATACCTAATCTTCTACCAGCACTATCGCGACCGTTTGAGGACGACCCACCCTGTTTACTTGTTGCCATGAGAAATCCTTACATGTTCTTTTAAGGTTGTTCTAGAAATTTTTTGGATTTTATCTGAAATTTTTCAATTCCATGATATTTCTGAGTATGACAACATTGACTTTAAAAGTCAACACTTTGACCATTATGAGCCTATATTCGTTATATCCAGGGTTAATCTACAAATAGGCTCAAAACCCTATTCGCAAGCCTATTCTCTGCCTTCGTGTGAATGTTTTTGCTCTAGAGCCTTGTGCACCACATACCATGCAACTCCAGAAATAGTCATCACTGTCGAAAACGCACAACAACAATATTGTTTACGTCTTAACCTATGACCTCTCGCTATACTTCTATTAAACTCATCGAGCTCTCCTCGCTGATTATCTCCCCCTTGCCGCCTGGCCTCCAAAAGAGGTGATGCCACAGAAACATCTCTGGCCGGATCATCCCCACTATCAAGACTCACAGGAACAAACTCAGAATCTAAATCAGAAGCTAATATCGCAGTGTGCAAGAAAAGCAAAAACCCTAACAATAAAACCATGTTAATCTTCTTTTGTTGTATTGCCAAAATAATCACATTCTTTTTCTACTAATAACAATGCGGTTACTACAAAGCCCGAAAGGCATACACAAGCACAGCACATTTTTTTTGCAAGAGGTATGCATACTTTTTTACACGAAACATCTTCATTCCTGTATGCTGCCCCTAAAAGTAGAACTTTTTCTCCTGATTCTGGATCTCGTTCGGCTCGCACATTAGACGAACCAGTAAAAGGCATAGCTAAGGCCTGCCCGTTTTGATTATGAGAAGCCGCATTAATACTATTAAACAACAATAAAAACC
>JBLICC010000044.1:0-6493 GCA_047631715.1 Alteromonas naphthalenivorans | reverse complement strand
GTTACCGTATGCACTTTTGAGTTGAGTTAATGAATTAATATCATTTAAATAACGAGCAAGAGCAAAGTCATAACTAGTACCACTATAATTATAACCAGCAACAACTATCTTGCCATCCGATTGTATCTGTATTGCATAAATTTTATCCGCACCATCACCAAAATCAGTACGAGTCCAGTTGGTACTTAATGAATTATCGCCAAAAGTATTGTCAGGAATTCCATCTGCATTGTACCGAGCAAGAGCAAAGTCATCATCAGTACTGTTATAACTAACACCAGCAACAACTATCTTGCCATCCGCTTGTATCTGCATTGCATAAATGATATCAATTCCATCACCAAAATCAGTACGGGTCCAGTTTGTACTTAATGAATTATCACCAAAAGTATTGTCAGGAATTCCATCTGCATTGTACCGAGCAAGAGCAAAGTCATCATCAGTACTGTTATAACTAACACCAGCAACAACTATCTTGCCATCCGATTGTATCTGCATTGCAAAAATGACATCAGCACCATTACCAAAATCAGTACGAGTCCAATGAGTACTGGTAGAATTATCACCAAAAGTATTATCAGGAATTCCATCTGCATTGTATCGAGCAAGAGCAAAGTCATAATTAGGATCGCTACTTTTACCAGCAACAACTATCTTGCCATCTGCTTGTATCTGCATTGCATAAATATAATCATAATCATTACCAAAATCAGTACGGGTCCAGTTGGTACTTGATGAATTATCACCAAAAGTATTGTCAGGAGTTCCATCTGCATTGTACCGAGCAAGAGCAAAGTCATTATTAGTACCGTTATAACTTTCACCAGCAACAACTATCTTGCCATCTGCTTGTATCTGCATTGCATTAATGATATCCGCACCATTACCAAAATCAGTCCTAACCAATCCAGCAGAAGGACCATTAACACCGCCACCAAAACTACCGTCTAAAGTTCCTGCACTTATTGTTTGAGCTACAGATTTTGGTATGGTTTTACTATTGATTCTAACGGGATTTGTGTTGCTTAGAGCGCTCAATACTAAGGTGAGTAATAAACTTTTGATCTTCATACTATTTTTGTCCTTTTTTAGTATAAATAAGATAATAATATAATTATTACTTAAGCATTTTTTGTTGAATTAAACAATATTTGACCCTTTTGAGCCATCATATATTTCTTATAGATGACGATAATTCAAAAATCTCTTATAATAACTAAATAACTATATAAGGAAACCTCTTATGGAACTAAAAAATCCCCGTGTTCGATTTGCTCCAGCACCAACCGGTATGATGCACTTAGGCAATATTCGAACCGCTTTAATGAACTATCTAATAGCAAAACAAAAAAATGGAACGTTTATTATTCGTGTAGAAGACACAGATCCTGAGCGTAACTTTGACCCAGGCGCTGTAAAAATTATGGAAGATCTTGCATGGCTTGGCCTTGAGCATCAAGAAGGTCCCGGCAAAGACGGTGGATTTGGTCCCTACTTTCAGTCAGAGCGAACCGAGTTATATAAGAAAAAACTTCAAGAATTTGTAGATAAAGATTTAGTGTATCGTTGTTTTTGCACTTCGGAAGAACTCGATAAAAAACGTGCTCGCCAAATTGCACTCAAAAAACCACCGCGTTACGATCGTGGTTGCCTGCAATTAAGCAAGCAAGCATCTGATACTAAAGCAGAAACTACTCCATTTATTTGGCGTATGAAACTTGATCATAAAAAGAAATTAACTATTAACGATTTGTCGCACGATACCGTTACTTTTGACTTAAGCCACTTTTCTGATTTTCCTATTACACGACAAAATGGTTCAGTAACATTTATGTTTGCAAACTTTGTAGACGACTCACTTATGAATATTACCTGCGCAATTCGTGGTGAAGACCATTTAAGCAACACAGCAGGCCAAGCAGCAATGTACGATGCTTCTGGTCAACCAATGCCTGCATTCTGGCACATGCCTATTTTATGCAATATTGACGGTAAAAAATTATCTAAACGTGATTTTGGTTTTTCTTTAAGAGATCTAAAAGATGCAGGATTTTTATCCGAAGCCATTATAAACTATCTTGCCATTATTGGTGGATCCTTTAAAAACGAAATTATGTCGATAGAAGAACTCACTCAAGCAATCGATTTTGAACATCTTCCTACAACAGGACAAATCAAATACGACGTAGATAAATTACGTTGGATTAATCACAAATGGATTTGTAAAACCGATACATTAAAAATTACACAATTATGTCGGCCGTATTTAGAAGAAAACTATCCAGAAATAAAAAATCTGTCTGATGAAGAACTTTCAAAAGTTATTGAACATGTAAAAAAAGAAATTGTTACACTGCAAGACTGTGTACAATTACTTGCATTCTATTTTGCTGATCCAGTCTGTAGCGCAAATATTGCACATGCTTTAGTAGATGTTGCAAAACGTGATGCCTACAAAGAACTTGTTATAAAAGCACTTACACAAACAACTGGTGATGCATTTTTAAAACAAGTAAAAACAGAAAGCAAATCTGCTGGCATTAAACCAAAAGAAGCATTCTCTTATCTACGCTATGCTCTTACAGGATCACCTAAAGGTATTGGCCTTGGAGAGTTACTTGAAATGTTGGGATATGATATAAGTAAAAATCGTATCGAGAAATTATTGAAGTTGTAAAATATAATTAAGGAAAAAAGATATGAAGCACCTTTTTTTATTGTTAATTTTCTTAAATCTATGCAACACAACGTACACAGCCTCGGAACTAGACGCAAATCAAGAGCTTTGTGATGATGGCACCGTAGCATGTGCTATTGGAGCAATGTGCTTAATTGCACCCTGTACAATAGGCACCCCTTTAGTAGTAAATCAACCTACCTTAATGACGGCACACTGCTGCATGACCAGATCAAGTCAGCAATGTCTTAGACCCTCACCTGTTTTATGTCCTAATGAATTAGAGATAAAAGCACTTATTGCATCTGGAAGCATACCTTGTTGCCTTCCATTAATATCTCCTTGTACAATATTTCCGCTAACCGGTTCTCCAATTCCTAATTGCTTATGCCAAGTTGGCACCGCATTTTGCATAATACCATTTATAAGTTCATATTTTTTAATTAAAAATTCAGACAATAATGCATAAAACATTATATAATTAATCGATAAATCTATTAGGTTTTTTAGTAAGTGTTAAAAGAAGCTGTTCTTTTTTAAGATATTTTGTAACTTCTAGAAAAACTGATTCCATAGCAACAGGCACAAAAAACTCAAAAAGACTCTCTTTTTTATCAAGCGTGCGATCGAACACCACATGCTCTGTTCCTCGGAGTATGGCTGTTAAAAGCCAAGCAGTTTCTTTTTTGACGTGGCCTACATAATAGGCACAATAATTATTCTTCATAAGCCTCAGGATAGCATGATACGAGACACAATCAAGAGGCAACCCTTTTAAAATATGCTATTTTACAGTAAAGTAGTCTTGCATGTTTAACCTTTTAGCTCAAAGGAGCGTTATGTCTACAGGTCCCTCTGATAAGATAGGGGTATCAACCGCAACCATCGTTGGAATGAATGCAATGATCGGCGCGGGAATCTTCGCATTACCAACTATGTTAGCTACAAATGTTGGTCCAGCTGGAATTTTGTCACTTGCTTTTGTTGCCGGAGCCGTCTGGTTTATGGCGCAATCTTTTGCTCGAGTTGCACAACTTTATCCACAAGAAGGTTCTTTTTATACCTATGCCCGTCAATGGGGAGGACATTATGCTGGAATTGCTGCAAGTGGTTCATACATCTTAGGACTCTTGATCGCAATGGGCCTCCTTACCCATTCCGCAGGAGACCACCTTGCACATAGCTTTCCAATGTACTCTGCAAATACCTGGGGCATGATTACCCTTGGAGCACTTACACTACTCAACATGATGGGTGTATCTCTTTCTGAACTTGGTCAACAAATTTTAATCGTATGTACCGTGTTTCCGTTAATCGGAACAACGATTATGTGTTTAACCAAAGCTAATGTTGCCAACTTAACACCCTTTGCTCCAAAAGGATTTATGAGTGTTTTAGATGCAACTCGCTTTGCCGCTTTTGGATTTTTTGGTTTTGAATCTTCTGCTTCATTGTTTTCTATCATTAAAGATCCCGAAGAAAACCTACCTAAAGCTCTAACCTACTCTCTTATAGCTGTTGCAACGCTATACTTAGCATTTGTTGCGGCACTTATTTTAGCAGTACCTTTACATCTATTTGCACAATATCCTGGTCCGGTTGCAAATTCACTTGCTCAAGTATTTCCTAATCAACAATGGATTTTAACTGCAATTCATATTTCTAGTATTTCTGCAATTTTGGGAACACTCCATTCAATGATCTGGGCATCGGGAGCACTCTTTTTATCTTTTATTAAAAAATTGCGTACCAGCTCAACACAAAAACTTGTTGCTCACGGTATTTTAAACAGTACAACATCAGTACTTTTAATTGGTCTAGGAATTTATACCAGTTTTTCAACGCTTAAAAATTCTATGTTCTTTAACTTTACCGCTCTGTTCTTACTGATTGCCTATACTCTTTCTATGGCAACATTGCTTACTCTTAAAAAAGAATGGGAGTCTGGACAGAACTATATTACACTTGCTGGATTTGCTTGTGCAGGGCTTATTGCCTACTTTGCCATTACAGATATGACAAGTTCAAACTTTATCTCTAGCTTCTTTAGCTGATTTAAAGAAGAGTATAACAAGTTATTTGACGACACTTACGACAAGATGCTATAACTGATTTTCATGTAACCTTAAGAAGGGTAAAGTAATGAAAATAAAGTTCAGTATAGCTCTTGTCCTTTTCGCATATACGTGTTCACTGCAGGCATTGACCACACTCAACTACAACGATGTTTCTCCACCGTTCTCATCTAAGTACCACTTTGACTTTATGAACGAAGAAGAAAAAGAGATTTTAAAAGAAAAAGACATCAAAGGTATCTACGAACGCGTACAAATTTCAACATCATTTGTAGGACAAAAAGCTACAAGAGCCCGTGATGTAAACAAAGTTAAAGTGTTTGTTGGTGATGTGCATGGTCGTCTTAACATGATAGGACTCACCTATGGAGCACTTCCTACAGGTCAAACAAAAGTCCCACTTATTACTGCAGCAGAAACATTAAATCTTGTCACGCTTACCGGAGCAACAGTTGGCAACGACACGTATAGCGACCTTAATCAAAATTTTGGTTTTTTCGCATTACCGGTTAAATACCGAAAAGTTGCCGGCCGCTTTAAAGTATCTATTCGACTTCTTGATGATTTTGTTTTAAGCGTTCAAGGTGGTGTTGCAGATATGAAGCAAACATTAACTCTCTACGAAGATAGAACAACAAGTACTAATCCTATAGATGTATTTAAAAATAATATTAATGCCACCGACGCTAACTTTATTATCGATAAATCAACTGTTGATGTAAGCATCATGAATAAACGAGTACAAATTTTTACCGAAATGGGCGTTAACGGAGAAGATTGGCACAAAACAGGTGCAGAAGATTTTTCTCTTTCTCTTGCATGGCGCCATAACTTTAGAATGAATAAAGAAGAAGACCCTGAAGATTGGGCACGCTTTATCTTTACTCCTCACTTTCTTCTTGCAGGAACCTTTGGCGTAGGATCGGCACAAGATCCTGATGTTTTACTCTCGCTTCCTTTTGGAAACAATAAACATGATGCTATTCACCTTGCCTCTGGTTTTAGTGCAGATTTCCATGAAACCATTGAAGTTTCTTTCGAAGCTGGCGGCACACACTTCTTTAACCGAACCTATGTTACACGAGTCCCAACCAGTGAATTTCAATCTCTCTTGTTCCCTTATAAGACAACAGTTAAGGTTGAACCTGGTCAAACATGGCATGCAACCTTTGGCATGAATGCTCACCATTTCTTAGACAAACTTTCTCTTTTCGCACAATATTCATACATTCAACATATAAAAGATGATATCAAACTTGTAACCGCTGATACTGCATTTATACCAAGAAGGCTGGAAGATCAAACCACTTCAAAAGTTCAAAATGCTCGTATTGGCTTTAATTACGACCTTTCACCTAATATGTCTTTTGGATTTGTATGGCAAGCGCCAATAGCTCAAAGAGCTTCTTATAAGACTACAACCATACTTCTTTCAGCCATTATGACCTTTTAAATATACTGAAGCTTCTTTTGACTAGACAGGCTAGGTTTAAACCGCTATCATTGGGATAAGTATAATTTCTTGAAATTAACCTATTCTTCAGCTGAAAGGAAGTTGAGAAACGAATGTCAAAAAGAAAATCAAATATCGAAATTCAAGTTACTAGTAATGTAGAACGATCACTACGCCAGCTTAAAAAGAAAATTGAGCGTGAAGGTGTAGTAAGAGATATGAAACGTGGTGTTTACTTTGAACCACCTACTCAAAAGCGTCGTAAACGTCTTATGCGTGCTATTAAAC
>JBLICC010000043.1:0-6908 GCA_047631715.1 Alteromonas naphthalenivorans | reverse complement strand
CTATTTAATTAGCGACACACAAGAATTACAAGCAACCTTTGAACGCTATAAAGAGTATTATCAAAAGTGGATAGAACAGGGAAACTGGATAGCAAGTGAACGAAACAATCTTTCTGGTAAGCAAGCACTTTCGCAAGATACAAATAACCCAAGCTGCCCATTATGCGAACAAAATTTGTCTCAAGCACGTAAGAGATTTTTACATAAAAAATTTGAAGATCAAAGCCGCTTTCTTAATCATCGATTAGAACGCCTCAAAAAGCTCATAACAAAAACTAAAGCCACTCTACACGAGCAACATGCAGCATTAGAAGCAAGTAAAAAAATAGATGAATTATTCAAGAAACAAACTGAGCTTACTCTACAAATACAAGAAAAAGAAAAGCAGCTTAAACTTCTTACAGAAAACATAAAACAAGAAGCACAACAAACAGTTAAACAAACACAAGAACTCAAAGATCAAGAAACTAAAATTACACACAAAATTACCCGCAATAAACAATACCTTGAGATAAAACAAAAACGAGAAACTGCAGAAAAACAAAGTAATACATTAAAACCTCAAGATCATATTTTACAAAATCTAGAGAGACAACTGGCTCAATTAGACCAACAGCTCAAAGATTGGCATATACTTGAAGGTGAAAAAAACATACAAGTCGAACGCAAAAAGCAACTAGAACATCTTGATACACAGATTAAACAAGAACAAAAACAAGAAACTTCACTTACTCAAAAGCTTAAACAATACGCCACACTCGAACAACAGCTCAAAGAACAAACTGCTCAAGAACAAGAATTTATAAAACAAATTACACAAAACGGGCAAATAAAAGATAATTTATTACAACAAAAGGGCTCGCTCGAAAATCAGCATAAAAAGCTTGTAGAACAAGCAAAGCTCCAAAAAGAATGCGAACGCAAAGCCCGCGAACAAGAAACTTATTACCAAGAATATCAGGCAATATCTCAAGCTTTGAGCAAAGATGGTATTCAAGCACTTTTAATAGAAGAAGCACTTCCAGAAATCGAACAAGAAGCAAACGAGCTACTTTCTCGATTAACTGATAACCAAACACATATTTTTATAGAATCATTACGAGACCTTAAAAAAGGTGGAACCCGAGAAACACTCGATATTAATATCTCTGACAGCAACGGTATTCGTCCTTACGAGATGTTCTCTGGAGGAGAAGCATTTAGGCTCGACTTTGCTTTGCGCATTGCTCTGTCTAAATTACTTGCTCGTAGAGCAGGCACTTCGCTCCAAACACTTATCATTGACGAAGGGTTTGGCTCACAAGACGAAGAAGGTCTTTCTAGAATTATGGATGTACTGTATAAAATTCAGGATGATTTTGAGAAGATCATTATCGTATCGCATCTATCCAGCATGAAGGATCAGTTTCCTGTTCACTTTGTTGTGGATAAACAACCACAAGGATCGCGCGTTACCATAAGAGAATTGGGATAATCACTGTTCGTAAACAATGACAGAATGGTTTAAATAAAAAGTGGGACATCCATTTCTGGACATCCCAACATTTTTTACTGTTTACTTATAATAATTAAGTTAATAATTACTTAGTAAGTTCAGTTAGCTTCGAAGAGCTAATTTAGCAGCTCTTTTAGCATCTTTTCTAGCAGCTTTTGTAGCAGCTATTCCACCAACGGGTTTAGCAACTTCAACAGCTTTATCAGCACCTAACCCAACAGCAGTTCTTGAAACAACTTTAGAGTTAGTCGCTTCAATAGCACCTTGTCCAAGACCAGCAATAGCAGCAGCAATATGCAAACCACGTCTGTTTAGAACTGAAGGACGATTAGGAACTTTAGCCCATACAGAACTCATACCAGAAAGACCAGTATTGATAATTGCAGGACGACTAAAAAGCTTAGACCATACTGAACCTAGAACAGGTAAAGTTTGAGTGTTATAAGCATAACCAGCGTAACCAAGACTACCAGCAGAAAGAGCAGCTAAAGCAGCAGTTTTCTTAGGATTGTTATAACCCCATGAAAGAGTATTGTTAGCAGCTTGCTTAGTCTTGTTAACTACAGCATCTTTAGAAAAAACTATAGCATCTTTTACGTTACCAGATTGTTTATATGCAACACCAGCAAGAGTAGTTACAGAAGTAACATCACCAAATGCAGTTATTGGATTGTTATAAGCAAATTGACCATAAGTAGTAACAGCATCTTTAGAACTGTTATAACCAGTAATAGCACCTGACTTAGCTTTATCAAAACCAAGAGCAAGAGCAGCTTTAGCACGTTCCATACGAGTTGGAGCTGTACCAAACAATGAAACTGCATTAGCACCAGTAACAGAAAGTAACAAAGCGATTGAAAGTAATTGTTTCTTATTCATAATAACCTCCGTAATGAAAGAAACGAGAAAAATAACCACACATTTTCATATAACCCAGAGCCACACGGCCCCGTTCTAGCTATACGTAGAGACCATCATAAAGCATACAGAGATAGCGTCAACAGCCCCCCTGAATCATTACTTTGAGCTTAAAATGTGGGTACAAAAAATAAGCCCGAATTATACAAATAGCAACTATTGTATAATTCGGACTAAAATTTAGTTTCTATAAAAACTTAATAAGCTCTGGACCTATTCAACCCACTCAAGCATTGCCATATCTGCTGTATCACTTGGACGCTTGCCCAAAGGAATAATACGCGTATACCCACCTGGACGGTCAACATAGCGAGGCGCAATCTCTTTAAAAAGCTTTAAAACTGCCTCTTCTTTATAAGGCAGCATTGCTTTTACTCTACGACGTGCAATAAAATTATTACCTTTGCGAGCTTGTGTAACTACTTTTTCAGCTAAGCGTTTTACTTCTTTAGCTTGAACTTTAGTTGTTTTAAGCTTCCCATAAGTAATCAAATGAATTACATAGTTACGTAAAAGCGCTTTTCTATGAGCTGGCTTAACATTTAGCTTTTTTCTATCAATTTGATGTTTCATCGTTGTACCTTTGCATCAACGTTATTCTTCATCAGAAGAAACAGCGCCGTTGTCTTTCATGACTTGCTTTAGTTCTTCATCAGTAATATTTAAACCGAATGAAAGACCAAACGCCTTCATGCTTTCTTTAACTTCATTTAATGACTTACGACCAAAGTTTTTAATGCGCAATCCATCATCTTCTGAAAGATTTACTAAATCAACAATGCGCTTAATCTCTGCATTCATAAGACAATTGTGAGCTCTTACTGAAAGTTCAAGTTCATCAATTGGCTTTAAAAGAAAATCAACAGGAATACCTTTAAGCAATAGATCTCCAGTGCTTTCTGGTTTTTCTGCAACATCTTCTTCTAATGGTTTTGAAATTTCATTAAATGGAATCTCACCACTTACTAAAAAGTGCTCTAACTGTGTACGCAATACAGAAACTGCATAATGCAATACATCAGTAGGATTTTCTGAACCATTGGTATGAATTTGCAACATAAGTTTATCGTAATCAATTTCTTTACCAACACGAGTCTTTTGTACATCAAAAGTTACACGTGAAACAGGAGAGAACATTGCATCAAGATAAATTCTATTATCTTCTTGTAACGTTTTACCTTCTGGCCATTGAGCTTCTCTATAACCACGACCAGGTTCTACAAAAAACTCAATATCAAGTGTTCCACCTTTTGCAACTTGTGCAATCAAATGATCTTTATTGATAAGCTCTAAATTGTCGTCTGCTTTAATATCTGCAACACGAGCTGGCGCTTCGCCTTGTACAGTTAAACGCATTTTTCCTGGATTACCATCTTTACTACGAACTACAATTTGCTTAACATTTAAACAAACTTGCATCGCATCTTCAACTACACCAGAAATAGAAGTAAATTCGTTATTAACACTTTTGATAATAACAGAAGTTACTGCCGCACCTTCTACACCTCCAAGCAATACACGACGAAGTGCATTACCTAAAGTAATACCAAAACCAGGCTCTAATGGTTGCCCAATTAGTTCCCCAAATTTTGGAGTTATAGTTTTCGCATTCCACTCTAAACGCGGAATCGTTAACGACTGATACTCTTTATTCATACGCATTCCCCCATACATTTAACTACGCACACCATAGAACTCACTTACCCTTACTTGGAATACAACTCAACAATCAAATGCTCTTCAATTGGCACTTGAATATCTGTACGAACAGGACGACGTAACATCTGACCTTTTCGATCTTTTTTATTGAGTTCTAACCATTCTGGTACTTTAATACCAATATTCAAACGTTTATCAATCGCCTGTTCTACAAATTGAGTTTTCTTAACAACATTATCTTTGAAAGAAATTACATCACCTTGAGAAACAAGAAGCGAAGGAGAAAACACTCGTCTTCCATTAACACATACATGACCGTGAACAACTATTTGACGAGATTGCGCACGAGTTACAGACATTTTAAGACGATATAAAACGTTATCTAAACGTCTTTCTAACAAACTTAAAAGGTTTTCACCCGGAGCACCTTCTTGTTTTGTTGCTATTGCAAAGAAACGACGGAATTGCTTTTCTCGCATACCATACATTTGTTTTACTTTTTGTTTTTCAAGTAACTGCCTACCATATTCAGAAAGCTTTTTTGGTCGCTTACCCTGTTTTTGGTTTTGTCCTTGACCTTTATCTGTAGTCGTTTTTGACTTACTACCAGTTCCCACTCTTTGATTCTTATTATTCATAGTTTTTCAACCTATACTCTACGTTTTTTAGGAGGACGACATCCGTTATGCGGAAGAGGAGTCACATCCCTTAAAACAGAAACTGAAATACCTGCTGACTGAAAAGCTCTTACAACAGAGTCACGTCCAGAACCAGGGCCTTGCAAATTAACTTCTACTGTTCTTACACCAAGAGGTGCCATTTCTTTTGCAAGCGTCAATCCAATTTGAGTTGCAGCAAATGGTGTTCCCTTACGAGCCCCTTTAAAACCTAGTTTTCCAGAACTACAGCGCAATAATACATCGCCTTCAGGAGTAGTAATACTCACCAAAGTATTATTAAATGTTGATTTAACATGCGCTACTGCAGATTCAACACGAATCTTTTTTTGTTTTTTTGATTTTGGCTTATATGCCATAATAGTTCATCCTATTTCTTTGTAGCTTTCTTTTTCAACGCCACAGCATTACCAGTCTTACGAGGACCTTTTCGAGTACGTGCATTTGTTTTTGTACGTTGTCCACGAACAGGCAATCCCTTTTTGTGACGAAGCCCACGGTAAGAACTAATTTCTTGTAAGCGACGAATATTTAAAGTGATTTCTTTACGAAGCTCACCTTCCGCGCGATAATTATTAGTAATCTCTGTCTGAAGAAGAGCAACTTCTTCATCTGTAAGATCTTTTACCCGTTTACTAAAATCTATTTTCACCTTAGTGAGAATATCTTGAGAAGTTTTTAAACCAATACCAAATATATACGTTAAACCGTATTCTATACGTTTTTGGTATGGTAATGTTACACCTTCAATACGTGCCATAGCAATTTAACTCCTGACTAACCTTGCCGTTGTTTATGTCTTGGATTTTTCTTACAAATTACACGAGCAGTTTGACCTCTTCGCACAATTCTACAATCCACACACATTTTTTTTATAGATGTTCTTACCTTCATCGTCTATCCTGTATGCTTTTAGTGTTTATAACGCAATACAATTCTACCGCGACTCAAATCATATGGAGATAATTCAAGTGCGACTTTATCACCTGGCAAAATACGAATATAATTCATTCTCATTTTACCTGAAACATGCCCCAACACTACGTGTCCCCCTTCAACCTCTACTCTAAACATCGCATTTGGTAATGTTTCTTGAACAATACCATCAATACGAATTACGTCTTCTTTTTGTTTTGTCATAATTATTTACCCCCTTCTTTTTGTAATCTTGTCAAAATTCTTGGCCCTTGATCGGTAATTGCAATCGTATCTTCAACATGAGCAGCCAAACTTTTATCTTTTGTTTTTACTGTCCACCCATCTTCAGTGATATACACATCATAAGCACCTTGAGTAATCATGGGCTCAATAGCAAATGTCATACCCGCACGCAATACCGGTCCTTTTCCAGGTTTACCATAGTTTAAAATCTCTGGGTCTTCATGCAACTGCTTACCTATACCATGACCAGCAAAATCTCTTACCACTCCAAAACCATGCCGTTCAACTTCAACCTGAATTGCAGCTGAAATATCAGTCAATCTATTTCCGACTCGTGCCATTTCAATGCCTTTATCAAGCGCACTCTGAGCAACTTCAGCCAATTTTTTTGACTCCGGTGTGCTTTGAACAATAAAGAATGTTCTTGCCATATCACCACAGTAGCCTTTCCAAGAAGCACAAATGTCAATTTTAACTACATCTCCTGAAACCAATAATGTATCTTTGCTCGGCACGCCATGTACAACTTCGTCATTAACCGAAATACAACTAACATGCTTATAGCCCATATACCCTTTGGTTCGAGAAGTTAATCCCTTTTGAGCAAGTCTTTTTGCAATATCACCATCAATTTCAAGTGTGCTTAGACCAGGCCTTAATAACGGTTGAATTTCTTCAAAAATCTCTGCTAACGCTTGACCAGCTCGTTTCATTTTAGCAAGTGCAAGCTTATTCTTAATAGTAATCATTGATGAACATTCGCCACAGTTAAAAAGTTTTCAAATACCTTTTCAGGTAACTGATCAACATTTATTTGATCAATCGTATATCCTTCTTGCTTATAAAAATCCAAAAGAGCCTGTGCATGATAATGATATGTACGCAAACGTTCACGAACCGTATCAGGATTATCATCATCTCGTCTCACAAGTGGACTTTCACAAACATCACACACATCTTCTTTTTTTGGTTTTAAATCTTCTGCCAATGTAGAATAT
>JBLICC010000042.1:0-7024 GCA_047631715.1 Alteromonas naphthalenivorans | reverse complement strand
AGCACAACCAAATCACTACTATTGCCTCACAGACCTTTAATAATTTACCTGCATTAAAAACTCTCCACCTTGAGTACAATCAAATCACTGCTATTGACCCACAGACCTTTAATAATTTACCTAGACTAGAAGTCCTCAATCTTGAGTACAATCAAATCACTGCTATTGATCCACAGAATTTTAATAACTTACCTGAACTATACTATCTTGACCTTGATAACAACCAAATTCCCCAAGAACAAAAAGACCGAATCCAAGAACAGGTGCCACAAGATTGCGAAATAACTTTTTAATAAATAACCACCTACCCCAACTTTGCATAAATCTTTAACGCACACAGCAAGACTATGCTAGACTGAAAAATAGTTCATTATAAGTAACCCTTTTTCAACTTACTAGATTTATTGGTATACTAGAGCTTGCGTTTTTTAACCTTGCATCGAAAATAAGGAATCTAGTATGAAGTTTCAAATATCGTTTGATAATTTATCGCTGGAAGAAAATCTAGAAATGGCTCGGAAAGTAGCGCAATTTAGCGACATGCTAGAAATTGGAACGCTACCGATTCTTAAAAATGGTGCTGCCGCCGTTGAAGCTTTTAGAAAAGAGTTTCCTGATCATACACTTTTTGCCGATACAAAAATAGTTGACCGTGGACGAGACATTGCAGATCTTTTTGCTCAATCTGGAGCAGACTGGATTTCTGTAATGGGTGGAACGAGCAAAGAAGTGATTCATGGTGCATGCGCCAAAGCACATGATATGGGAAAAAAGGTGATGCTCGATATTCTTGATGCCAACTCACCTGCACAAGCCGCTCTTGATTCAAAAACATTTGGTGTTGATGGTATTATGTTTCATCAACCGTTTGATAAAGGCGAATCGCTTGTTTTTCTAGAAGAATGGAACATGGTACGTGGTAACACAACATTACCTATTTTTGTTTCTGCTAAAATTGGTCGAGAAACAATTGATCAAATTATTTCTCTTAAACCCGATGGCATTGTTATTGGTCGTGCAATCACAGATAGTGATGACCCTATAGCAGAAGCACAATTCTTTTACGATAAGTGCAAAGGTTGATCTTTAAGGAGTCTCTCGATACAACCGCCTTTGGCGCCCACTCGAGATGAACCAATTAATTAACTTATGTAGAAATAACAAAGAATAAAGTTCATCCCGAGTGGTTTCGTAAGAAATTGTATCGAGGGAACATATCGATTTAACCTAGGTAACCTGTAGCGTTAACAAGCATTTTTTGTTCTGCAGATTTAAGCGCAGTCTGAAAACTCGTCTGCGCCTTTTCTATACCCACTTTACCAGCTTGTTGGCTCATCAGCTCGGGCAAGAATGTTTCTTTATACAAGTTAGAGTATAAGCCATAGAGTTGACCCGAAAAATTGTTTAATGCTGAAATCTGCAGATTATTACCCAAACGTTCAAAATTATTAGATTCATTACCAATTAAATCGTTTACAGTATATTCCACAAAACTTGGAAACGTATCAGCATACAGTAACATTATTTTAGAAATTTCTGTGAGAGATTTATTAAGAGTAATATCTTGAGCCGCAGTATAAAATGCTTCTATACCTACTTGTGTCGACTCTCCTTTTTTATTAGTTAAAGTTGCCGTTAAGTTGGGAATGTTATAAGCACAAGCACAGATAACAGCTTGACTTGTAAGAGTAGGTATTGTTGTTTTTTGTTCTTCTACAGATAAGCTACCCAATGAATTCGAAATAGATTCTGTAGTATTAGTAACAGGAGTAATATAAATAATGGCATCTAATAACATTTTTTTCATAAGAATATATTGCGACACTGCATTACCAGAACTTTGTTTTCCGGTTCCTGATACAAGAGACTGCTCACCAGAAACTGCAGATATACCCCCTCCAGAAGAACCATCTGCACGTATTTTTTCGAAGTACGGATTACGGTCAGCGCTGTATCCTGTTGCATCTCCTTTTGTTTGCATGCTCACCTTCCATGCATTTCTTGTAAATAGTGCTATACGTTGTATTGATGCTCGTATATGACACATCAAAGATAATCCTGTTAATGCTCTAATGGTTGAATCAGAAAGATGCGAACCACTTTTTTGATGAGTATTTTCTGCTGACAATGCTTGTTTATATAATTTAAGAGCTTCTTTATAATGCATTTGTGCATCTTCATAATGTTTCCATGCAACCGAATCGTTCCTTGGCATGGAGTACGACGGTGCCGTACTACAATGCAAAGTTGTAAGCGCTTTTTTCTCTTGCTCTTTAGTATATTTAATTTGTTTCTTCTTTCCTGTTATTGCAAGAGACGGAAAACCAGTTGGCCGAGCTGAAGGATACCCATCAACCTGTGGTAGTATCTGCGCAGTTTTTATACACATTTGTGCTGCTATAATATTCAACTGTGCTGCCTCTTTATAAAACTGGCTTTTAACTTTCGGGCTTGTACTGTATTGCGCAGCTAAACCGTAATATCCCTGAATGTCTCCCAGTACTTTTATATATGAAGGTGAAAATGGCGCACCAAATAAAAAGAGTCTGCAATCTTCTGCCCAACTTTTATATAATGCAGATTGCCTCTGACCAACTTCTACATATCCTAGTCCCGCTTTTTTTTGTAAAAAATCAATGGCCGATATTAAAGCATCTTCCCATTCATATGCTTTCTTAAGTTGATTGTATACTTTTGCATATTTTTTAAAGTCAGAATTAAAACGTTGTTCAGAAGACATATTTTTAAGTGGCTCAACGAGGTAAGCAATTTTTTGTTGATACTGCAAAGAAGAAGCTAAGTATGCTCTATCGGTTTCTCGTTCTCCTCGCTCATTTGAATTTTTTGCAGTCGGACCAGTTATAGGAAAGAAGATAGTACCACCTACATCAACTGGTTGCCCACTTTGATTAAAGAATTTTCTATATAATGAATAATAAAATACCGCACAAACATTATCTCCTCTATACCGTGGAATAGAAGCCAATGGCATATTGGTACCCTGCAATACAATATCATCTCTTCCTGTTGAAGGATCTTTTTGTGTGATGAGTTTTAATGTTGCCTTTAATGTACTTCCTCCTATCTGCATACCATGCGTTAATAAATATACTAACTGTTTTTGGTAGAGTACAACTTCTTGATCAACTGTTCTAAAAACACCTTCGAACCCTCCTGCTTGCAATTCATCTTTAAATAACGGAAGTGCTACATATTCAACAATATCCTGTAGCGATTCTTTTTTTCCTATTAATTTTTGAGCTGTTGTAAGAATTTGGCTATATAATTTTTGTTTATCTACCATAGAAGAAGGAATACTTGTTCCTTCTGAAGTTTGCTGCGAAGCTTGTTGTGCAACAGCACTTGCACTCGCAGCTAATTTAGAAACATTTACTTCCCACTCTGCTAATACATAATACGGTAATAAACTTGGTTTTTTTATTTGTTTTTGCTCTCTTTCAGAACCCTCAGGATGCTTTGTCCATGCAGATGTACCAGAAGCATCTTGGGTCTTGTTACCCGATACACTCCACCTACTTGTATTTGCTTCTTGTTGTTGTGGTGGTGTTATTTTCCATGCTCCAGTATTTGAAGAAGAACTCCCTTGAAACATTTTTTTAGGATCATAAACCTGTGCCTGCTGACTTAAGTTAATTTTTTTTCTTACCTGATCAGAAGGAATAACCGAACTAAAATATCTAAATGCAGCCGCTCTGGTCATATTTTGCTCAACCTGCATAACTTTATTTTGCAATCCCAACTGACCATACGACAAAAGAGCTGTTTGATAGTTTTCCATAATATTTTTAAACCGAGACGTCGTTAATAATCCATAGTTAGGAGACGTACTATTAAAGTTCTGCTCTGCTTCTTGTAGCTCTCTATTTGATTGACCAGTATACAATTGCGCAAGTTGATACAAAGGATTAGCAAGCGATGTTCGTATACCTCCTATAAACGAAATAGTAATACTAGGAACATGAGTTTTTTGTGTTGCTTGTTTATGCTTCATATTACAAAAGTCATTTTTTTCTACACCAAACAATGCTTGTTCATACTCCTGGGTGATACTATAATGCTCCAAAAGATCTTGTACATTCTTTAACTGTTTTTGTATTGCAATACGTTTATCAAAAGGCATCTGTACACTATTAACACTTTTTCTTGCTCTCTCTACTTGCCCCATAAATGCTTGTAACGATTGGACAATCATTTGCTGATATTTTTGTGCCGCAGGTTGATTTTTTTTATGCAGCGACAAAAGGTATCCTTGATAGTATGTGTAAGCTTGCTCTATACCTGGAAAATCCATTCCAAAAGCATTGTTACCTAATTGCTGTGCATATTGTTGTATTATATTTTCATATATTTGTAACGCTTGATCGTCACCCAATAATGCTGCACCTTGTGTTTGGGCTAAAGCCATTTGATAATCAAACTGCGTTGCTTTCTGATTTTGTACTTTCTTTTGTGCATCACCAATAATAACGGAAAGCAATGGCTTAAATTCTTCTAATTGTTGTGTACAATACTCTGTTAATTGGTTGTATTTGCCAAGATAACGATACACCTTGTAAGCACATAAAAATGATAAGAATGAAGAAACAATACAACTATTTTTATAATACGCATATTTAGGATTACTTATATAAGCGCGTGCCTCCAATGCACTCATCAAACAAATACGAGCAAAATGCAATTGTGCAAAACCGGTAAAAGTTTTTATTGGTGATTGTGCAAACAATGCTTGCAAAGGAGCATAATGATTATTTGGAGCTTGTTGCAATGCAGTATCAGCTACCCTAAAACCTTGAAACACATCGAGATAGCGTTGTTGTCCATAAAAAACTGACTCTGCATTATAATAATATTTATAAATACTCTCATCCGAAGCAGATTTTGCAGCTTCTGTTTCTGTTGCCGGTACCCGCACTAACATTGCTTTTGCTGCATTAGAAACATTTTGAGCAACCGTAATACCATTTTGTAAAAGAAGTTTTTTATTCGTATGTATAGAAGATTTAGTTGCCTGCAAAGAACTTAAACTTGCTTTATAACTTTCTGCAACTTGCGCACAAAGACCACCTATTCCCTTAAGTGCAGTGCTACCCTGTGAATAAAAAAGATTTTGTACAAGCGGCTCTTGAGAATCTTTTGTTCCTTGAGGAATAGTTGCAGCATGTTTTACATATGTAGAAATATCATTTTGATACTGACCAAACTGCGCATATTGATTAAGTGAATATTGCGCATACTCCAGCATTGCCATGTTATAAAAACGTAATAGTAAAAATGATAGCTCGGTAATACCACCCTGCTTTGCAGCTTCATAAGCAATTTGATACTGCTCTGCTGCAAAACCATAAGTGCCTGGACGATTATGCCTTTGTGCTTTTATCCACGATTGCGCAACTAAAGAAAAAGATTTACCAATAGTACCATATGCACTATAAGAATGATTATTACCAGCATCACGATAACACCCGGCAGCCTGCAAATAGAGAAGTGATGCTGTTGATAATGCATGTTGTACAGCAGAAACATTTATCTCTAAATTTTTTTCTTGCACCTGCTGATTAATAAGATTCTGCTCAACAGTTGCACCATAGGTTAGAATGTTACCCATCATTCCGCCAAGGGCCTCTAAAACATCTTTTGGCGAACTGTACGTACCGAAATAAGTTTTTGCCGATTCTTTTTGATGACGATGTTCTTGTTGGTTTTTTCTTTTTTCCGCCTCTTTTTTTTGTGATACCTGAACAAGTACTTCGAGACCAGATTTTGAGAGTGCATAAAGTTCTTTGAGCATAGGCAAATCAACATCCATTTTTATAACATCTGCATGGAGCGCAAGATCTACAGGATACTTTCTATTTATTTCTTTAAATAATCTTAAAGAAAGAGCAATCATAAGATTACTACTCTCTTGTTCATACGAAGTAAAAATAGCAGCATAGTTATTTTCCAATTCATCAAGCTCTGCTTTTGTAATGCCTTTAACATCTTTTAACTGTTTAAAATATGATTCACATATACCCTCAAAAGCATCTACTGCGTGCAATAACTGACTAAAATGAGAAGGTACATTTTTTTTACCCAGTAAAAACGATTGTGAAATTTCTGATTTATAATTATCAACCGTAATAGACTTTATACGCATACGAAGATAATCAAGTGCACTGCCTACCGCTTCTTGTACTAATTCAAGAGCAAATGAATCTTTTGAAAAAGGCATTGTTTTAAAATACTTAATCGCACCTGTATCCGGACTTTCTCTTCTTTGCTGTAATTGTTGTTCATACATTTGGGGCAATTGTTTATATCCTTGAAAAATAAGTCTTACAGCTGCTAAATACGAATCCGATGTATCTGCAAAATGATTCATATAATCTAAAAAATATTTATTATACTGCTCAGTTACACTAGAAGATTGTTTTGAATCACCCCAAGAAGATTGTTGTTGATTATTTTCTTGTCGATAGTATTGCATAATTTTAGTAATAGCATCTTGCAATTGTGGCAAATTCAGACTCACCGTACCATAAGCATCTGTACCATAAATAGAGGTCATTGTTTCTGCTTGCGAACGAACAGGCCATGCTTGAGTAACCGTATGACTACCTCCATAGTTTGGTTTTGTGTTTTTCCACGCACTTGTTTGAATTTTTACAGTATTGCTAGAATTATCAGTTTTCCACCCCGATGATTGAGATGCCTGTTGACCTTGTGAAGGATTTGAAGTTGTCCATGCACTTGTACCGGTATCAGAAGAACCTTGGTTAGAAGAACTGTTAGGTGATGATTCTGTTGTCCATGAACTTGTAGCTTGAGCCTGGTCTTTCTGTACTGCATAAAGACCAAGTGAATACGTTATTATAAAAAAAACACATAAAAATCGTTTCATACATCTCTGCCTTTCTTAAGAAGATCATTCCTTCTGTTTTAGTACACAGACGTTAAAAACGCAATATTTAGCAAAAAAAAGAGGAGTGATGGTGACCACCACTCCCACTAGATGTGAAAG
>JBLICC010000041.1:0-7241 GCA_047631715.1 Alteromonas naphthalenivorans | reverse complement strand
AATGTAACGTTTCTTAAAGGCGACATTCGAGATAAACAAACCTGTTTAGATGCAAGCAAAGAGTGTGAGTATATTTTTCATCTAGCTGCATGCGTATCTGTTCCACAATCAATACAAGAACCAGAATTTTGTCATAACAGCAATATTAACGGCACATTTAATCTTTTAGAAGCAGCACGAACACACAACATTAAACGCTTTGTATTGTCGTCGTCATGCGCAGTCTATGGGCAACAAACAACAGCATGCTCAGAATCTATACCGTGCAGACCAGCATCTCCCTATGCCTATTCAAAATGGATGGGAGAATTATTGTGCCAGCAATATGCACGTGTATTTAATGTGCCGAGTATTTGTTTGCGCTATTTTAATGTTATTGGAGAACGCCAAAATCCGTATGGGCCGTATGCTGGTGTGTATGCAAAATTTTCTGATCTTATGAAGCAAGACAAACCGGTTACTATTTTTGGTGATGGGCAACAAACGCGTGATTTTGTTTCTGTTGCTCAAGTAGTAAAAGCCAATCTTACCGTTGCGCTCTTACCTGATGCTCACTGTAACGGGCAAGCCGTTAATATTGGTACCGGAACTACTACTACTGTTTTAGATATCTTTGAACAACTTAGATTAGGGTTAAAAACGTATAAACAAAAGCCAATCTTTGAAGATACTCGCCCCGGCGATATTGCATACTCATGCGCAAATACCGAACTTTATTCTAAGCTAAAACACGGTGTTCCGCTCTAAAAGCTTTTATGCTATACTTAAAAGATAGTTTTACCCTTTGCCTAAGGTTTATAGAGACGTATGAGTAAAAAAGATTTTTATCAAATTCTTGATGTTGACCGTTCTGCTACTAAAGTAGAAATTAAAGCTTCTTATCGTAAACTTGCACTTAAGTACCATCCAGACAGAAATCCGGATAACAAAGCTGCAGAAGATAAGTTTAAAGAAGCTGCTGAAGCGTACGAAGTTTTATCTGATGATTCTAAACGTAAGCAGTACGACCAGTATGGTCATGCCGGATTCCAAGGCATGGGCGGCGGTGGCGGCGGACACCAAAATATGGAGGACATCTTTGATCAATTTGGGGATATCTTTGGTGATATGTTTGGCGGCGGTGGCGGACAACGTCAACGTGGCAGACATCAAGGACCAATTGGTCCAGAACCAAAACGTGGACATGATCTTCATAAAGATGTTTCTATCTCTCTTAAAGATGCATACTTAGGCAAAAAAGAAGAAATAAACTTTTATCATTTTGTTAATTGCAATACTTGTCTAGGCAAAGGCATGCAAGCAGGAACAAAAGCTTCTGTTTGTAATCATTGCGGTGGCGCAGGACAAACCCAAACACGACAAGGGTTCTTTGCTTTTTCTCAACCATGTTCACCCTGTGGTGGTCATGGATTTAGCATTCCATCTCCCTGCAAAACATGTAAGGGTCAGTCTCGTGTACAACAATACGATAAATTTTCAGTTAATATTCCAGCTGGTGTTTATAGCGATGCAGAATTGCGTATTTCTGGCAAAGGTGATGCTGGAGTGTATGGTGGGCCATCAGGAGACCTGTTTTTAAAGATTCGTGTTATAGGCGATAAAAAGTTTAAACGCATAGACAACAATCTTGTCTGCTCTGTTATGGTAACTTATCCACAATTGGTTCTTGGCTCTCAAGTAGAGATAGAAAGTATTGATGGCACTAAGTTTACTATAAAAATCTCAAGAGGTTGCCCTGTTGGAGAAAAGATTCTTGTTCCCGGAAAAGGTTTTGTAAATTTACGAAACAAAGTACGTGGAAACTTAGAAGTTATTACTAAATGTCATGTTCCTAAAAAAATATCGCCCGCAGCTAAAAAAGCTTTGAACGAATATTTTGAAGAAATTGGAACTGATGTTGCAGATGGCGGCAATAGTATTTTAGGATTTTTTAAGAAACTCTTGGGTTAAAGATTTAACCCAAACCAATTACATTCAAATAAAAGAACCTATTAGAATATCTTCAGCTTTTTGTATTTCATTACCATTCTTATCAACAATAGCACAAAAGCGAGATATTTCTCCTGCACAGCAAGAAGCAGAACCATACCTACATGGCTGCTTAAAATTCCATGCATAGTTTCCTGGTCCATCTATAAATTGGAATTGCATAGCATGAATAACGTTATACTGCTCATCGTCGTATTTACGAGATACAGCATAAAAAAACTGGGGTGTACCTTCTTTTCTCGTATGTATTGGAAAATTATAATATAATACCCATTTCCCACTCAAACTATCTTTCTTAAGACGTTTCCATACAATAGTAAATAATGTCACTTCTTCTTGTTCTTTGAGTGATTTAGGAGTCTCTTTCGTACTTAATAACATTGGGAATTTATGATCTAATTCAGGATACCCATATTCCTCGATAGTACGCCTCCATACAGAAACAAACTTCACCCCTTCTTGTGTTTCTAATTGATCAAAACTAGCTGACGCACATAAAAACACGGGAATCTATAATAATAATAATAATAATACTAAATTCTTCATATTAAGCCCTTTTTAACTTAATAATTATCTTTCTGTTTAACTACTACTTTATAATCAAAACTTAATCAATAATAATAGACTTTAGCGGTATCACGTGGAACTTGACCTCTTATAAGAAACAACTTACTTAACAGCGTTGCAACATCCTTCAAAGTGTCTTCTGTATGCTTCGAACCCTTACCTATTCTTTGTTCATGCCTAGCTTCTTGAGCAGCAAAAAGTTTTTGTTCTCTACGTTCAGAATCGCCTAAATTATTTTGTTCTCTTTCATGAGTTAAAATGCTTATATCAGAAACATAAAAGGTACGTTGAGTCTTTTTAGAACAATCAGAAGCGATACTCAAAGACAGAGAAATAAGTAATATTAAGAGTAATTTTTTCATGAACGTCCTTTAAACTAGAAATCTAACAATAATGTTTTTTAAGTTACAGATTTATACGATAATTACAATAAATCATGGCTCTATAAGCTTAAATTAAAATTATACCTATTCTTGTGCGCTTACTTTTAACATCACTTCAATACGCTCAACCAAATCATCTAGTGTAGTAGGTGTAGGAACTCTTTCTGAACAACACTTTCTTAGTCTTTTAAAAAGATATAACCCATCTTCTGAAAGCTCTAATTTTTTTTCTCTAAATTTTCTTTGTTCTTCCGGAGTCACTGAACCTTTTTCCAGCATTTTTTCTTGGCTATTTATAGTACAATAACGTTTTTTTAAACTCTCTGCTTGTTGATCAGCTGCAAAAAGAACTACTGGAAAAAATAAAAATATTATTAATTTCTTCATTAAAAAAAATCCTCGATAAGTATATGCATTATTTAACAATGTGCTTACTACTCTTACAATACAAGCTTTTTTATTGTACCAACTTTGTTATTTAATACTACCTACTGTTATTTTTTAATGAAACAAACTTGTATTTGCAACTTCATCACTCTCGCTCACTTCTTGGCTCACACTCGATGCTCTACGCAAATCTATTTGAGCTTGCATTTGAGCTTGCCAATCTTTGCCAACACGAATTTTATCCTCAAGGGTACTAATTGCTGTATCTACTTTAGTTGTAAGATCATCAAGACCTTGCTGCAATGCCATACCCCATTTAGATTCTTGAACCGCTTTGCCTACTATTTCATCAGAAATTGTCTGTTGTGTAAATTGAGCAACAATTTCTTTTTTAAATTCAGGATTTTCTAATAAAGCAGCAGCAACCGCTTTTGCATCAAAGTACGCATCTTTGCCTGCAGGGCCACGAAGTGATTGTATAGGATATTTTTCAAAATAATCAGCAATATCTTTTAAGACAATATCAACATTAACTGGTTTATGTGTTTGTAATAACAATAACTGCGTTGCTTCTGTAATCGACATTGATTTTGTATACTTTTTTAGCTCAGAACAGGTTCGATAAGTATATCCACTTTCTACTGTTATTTTACCATCATCATTCAAATAACAGATTTCTGGATTTTGCGATTCATCACTTGTTATTATTCTTTCTTGTGCACGAATAATGTCATATTCTTCATATAAACGACATTTAGGATTATCTATTTCTTCTACTAAAAAATTATTATCAAGCTCCCATTCTCCTGGTATTCCCGCATCAGTCTTTTTTAATCTTTTCCAAACCTTAGCTCTTGAAGATTGTAGTATATCCCACTCTAATGTACCTGTATTGTCTCTTCGACCATTTTCACAATTATATATATCATTTTCAAGTCGTTCTACTCTTTGCTGTATTTTTTCAACAGTATCATTAAGTCTTAATGATCCAATAACACCTCCCACAAATGACCCTGCAAACATTCCTAAAGTAGGAGTAATCACATCTATCGTATTTTGATCAGGTTGCTCACCATAACAGTATCCATCTGGAGCCGCCGTATGCGTTGATGATATTTGTAATAATAAAACAGACAGAGCCAATGTATTTATGTATCTTTTCATCGATAATTCCTCAAGTTATATGTATGCGTTATTTTTTCATTTCTTAAAATTGCATTAATTTTATATTAATTTATTCATACATACTTTCTTTATAGTATAAAACAATACTGTATTTTTGTATCATAGACATGTATTAATTACAAAAAAAAAGGCTCTCAATTACGAGAGACTTTTTAATAAACGAACAAATTTTATTATTTATTCATCTCCTTCATCATCACTGACTAATGACACTACACTAAATGGTACTACTCCTATAGCCATTGCATCAAAAGAACTGTGCGATTTTCCACCAGCAGGAGAAACTTTTCTTTTTCCGTCCTTACTTATACTACGAGAATAGTTATAGTCTAAATCCGACATTGAATCAGAAAGTTGTTTCATTGGAACTGGTAAAACCATTTGACTATCACTACTATGTACACTTAAATATCCTCTTCGAGATGTATTGCTTTCTGTTATTCCATCTACTAAATCGCCTAAGTCTGCAGACCCTCTTCTTTTTTTATAACATTGCCACCATCTACGAGGCTTTAATACAACTTTGTCTGATCGATACTTATTTGCTCCTAATATACCAACAACATCTCTAAATCGAGGCAACACTAACAAAGCACTTGAAAGATCCTCTACATTAATATCTGTAATATCTATAGTATTATTTTTTTCTATACAAGCAGTTACTATTGCATTTAAATTCTCAACTTGTGTTGTTAATTTTTCAACTTTCTTTGTTAAGACTTTTACATCTTCTTCTCTTTGCATGTCTGCTACCGAAAAAGTAGACGGCTGACGCTGTATAACAAACTCCAATGCATTATTGGGAGAAGAGGGCTTACTCTTAACAGATTCATCCGCCGCATTCAAAAATATAGCTACACACGCAAACAAGAAAAATAATTTCATCTTCATTTTATCCCTTTTTCTAAAGCCTCAATCCTGCCTATTAATTGTTTAAACTTTGTATTCATTTCTTCTGTTAATGCTTTAAAACGAGATTCTAATACAAGTTCATCTTTCTCTGTATCAGGAGGAGTTGTAGTACCCTCTTGTACCATACATAACAATACATCACTAGAATGTGCAAATGCCCTATCTGAAAGATCTTCGCTCGTATGTAAACCAGGAAGAGTATATTCTGGAATACTCGAATCGGCAGAATTTAAAAACATTGTTATACAAGACAGTAAAAACAATACCTTAATTTTCATACTGTTCCTTTTCTTAATTAAAATTTTTTGAAATTTGTACGTGCTTGGGAGACTATAATAAGAACAGACATAAGGTCAAGGTGTAAATTTTAGAATCAACTTTGAGTTAATCGCTGCCTTGCTTTTGCAGCAGCATTCTTGGCACCATGATGTAAAAAATGCTGTTGCTCATCTAATGTTAATGTTTCTCCAAAATCAGAAACAATATCACGACCATCAGAAGCATTGGGAACAATAGCAGCTAAATTAACATCCCATTTTTGATGCACTTTTGTTCTTTGCTCAAGACATATTAATCTGTTAACTATTTCTGGATCTTCTAATTTATCATGAAAACCTAAATACGTTCCTATACACATGGTTGTTCCAGTGAGTAGCACAAATGCCAACGGTGGTAACCAACTTGCAGTAACATAAGCACACTCGCATTCTTCCATCGATTGAATAGGTGCAGAAAACAAAATTAAGCATAAAGTAATTGGTGAAAAATTACGGTTCATATGCATCCCCTTCTGATTATTAAACTAAACGTCCCTTATAACCAAGATAGAGGATCTGCCCTCTAAGAAGCAACCCCCAAGCGATCTTTATAACGATCTAACTCATTTTTAATCTCAACAAGATCTGCCTGACATTGTTTAATATCCTGTTGCTCTTCAACAACTTTTTTTCTTAATTCCTTAAGGCAATATCTTAATTCATTAATAACATCTTTGGCCGGCTTCATTTGATGAGCCTGAGTCCACTGGCACCATGCATGATACGCATAACTGGCACCTAACCATGTTGCACAAAAATCAATCCACCCCATTGACCTTACTTGAGGTGCATACATAAGTGATCCTGCCAATACTATGATTAAAACTTTCTTCTTCATACGTTCATTCTCCTTTTCTTTGCACTTTTTTGCGAAGGAATAAGACGCCGTCGCTGTTCAATACTCACTTTGCCAATTGCTTGATAAAAAAATTCTCGATCTGCACCTTTAACAACTGCCTGCTCGTGAGCCTCGGCAATAGCCACAGGGTATCCATTACCCTTTACTACTTGATTAGCAACTAACCCTGCTAAGAGATTCACTCTATCAACAGTATGTGTAACATAAGCAGGAATTTCGATACGAGCAATTTCTGAACCTGTATGATAATAAAAAAAATGAGGTTTTAGGTGAGAAGGATACGTTTCAGAAACCGGTGCATGATTTTCAAACGTTAAAGAACGCGTTTGCGGCTCTAAAAAAAATCGCGCTATTGTTCCATCAGAAATATGTTTAACCTGATCAAGTGCATGTGTGTTTAAAGCAGAAAATTCACCTACCTGCGCCCGAACTAAATTTACTAGCTCTTTGCTCTTGGGCAAACTAATATAACCTGCAATCGTAATATCATTTTTATAAAAACCCTCAAGTAACTCTTCATACTTTTTTAAAAAATAGTTTTTAATTAAAGGATCTTTACCTTCTAAATGCCAAAAAATTAATGAACCATCAAATAAAAAAATAAGCGGGAGATCGGGAAACTCTTGGCGCAAAATAATACAT
>JBLICC010000040.1:0-7447 GCA_047631715.1 Alteromonas naphthalenivorans | reverse complement strand
CTGCAGGGTATTTAGTGGCGCAGGCACTTTTGAGTCATTTTAAGCGTCGTGTATACGCTTATGTAAAGATTGATAAAGAAGTAAAAGCATAAAATTACTCTTCTAAGGCTCTATAGAGAATATCCAAAATTTTTGTTTGTTTAGCAAATTCATTAAGATTTGAACTTTTCATTTGTGCTTGTGCAAAAAGGGCTTCTAGTTTTAGAGAATGAGTGGCAAGGTTTAAAGTGCAAATTTCTGAGCAATAGGTATTAAAAAAAAGAAAAAAAGTTATACCGAGATATAGTTTTTGCATTATTTTACTAAATTATAATTTTCGTGAATCATAGGCCCAATGTAAAATTGCTTGGCGCTGGCGAGGTCGACATTCAAGATATCGTTGAGGGCAGTTTTTCTGAAGAGCTCCTATATGTCGTGCAATAGCCTTCCAGCGTTTTATCTGTTTTTGGTCTTCTCTTTCTGTACGTCTTCCCATCCAGTAACGGCAATACCATTGAAACCATCCTCGAGGGTCATCTTTATGAATCCAACCTTTTTCTTTCCATACTTTGAGAGATTGTGATGCATGTATTTTAAAAAAGTTTATATTTTTATCTTTTTTATCCTCTGCAAATTTTGCATGAGTAAACCAGTCTTTGGGAAACTCTTTCGTGCAATCGCGCATATAAACGCCACCAAAAACTCCCAATTTTAGCATTTGTTTAGGTGTGAGATTTGGTTTAAATTCAGGATTAAAATTTTTTCCTGGTGATTCTGTAAGATAATAGGAGTAGTTTTTTTGCATTGTATCGTTTACCGTTATTTTTTTCTTCATTTTTATGCCTTAATTTAATAGATACAATGTAAAATTTAAAAACAGTGCAAAGCAGCACCAACCTAAGTAGGGTATCATTAAATAAAAACTTATCATTTGTTTTGGATAATATTCATGCATTAAAATAACAATAGAAACAATAAGAGCAATAATAATTATAAGTCCCCCAAGAATGCTGTGCATACCAAAAAAGATGGGGGTCCAACTTCCATTAAGTATTAGTTGTATAAAATAGAGTTTAAGTATTGTTTTTTTATTATTTGGATTATTACAGTATGCAATCCATATTGCAAGAGCCATTAAAAGATAAAGTATGGGCCATACAATACCAAATACCCATCCTGGAGGAGTAAAATTTGATTTGCAAATGCTTGAATACCATGGTTCTTTATTAAAATCATTTATCATTCGTCCAATAAATGAACCGAAAAAAGTTATAATAATGAAAAAAATGAGTGACTTGTAGTTCCTAGAAATCATACGTACCCCTTTGTATTATAGTTTTTTAGGATAAAAAAAAGTTAAGTTTGTAGGCAAGATTTAGATAAAAAGTAGTGTGAAAAATTATATTGAAATTTTTTTATTGTTACACTTGTTGTTTTTTATTTTTTACCTAAGGAGAGTGTGTATGAAAAGAATAATAGTATTCTTGTGGTGTATTGGAAGCCTGGCGCAAACGTATGTTGTTGCACGTGCACGATCACCAAAGAAGATTGTGGTTATAGGTGGCGTTTCTGATATTGGCAAAGCATTAGTAAAAGAGCTTTTAAATAAGGGCCATGTAGTAGTAGCTGCAGATGATAATGAGCAATATCTTATGGATTTGCAAGAAGAAGAAGGTGATCGTTTGATAACTAAGTTTTTACCAATTGCCGATGAAAAGCAAGCTCGAGAAGACTTTCATGATATTATAGAGGAGATTGGAGGGCTTGATATTTGTATTTTGTGTTGTTCAATTGCTCCAGAAATAGAACAGTATGGGCTTTTACAATCGGGGCATATTCCATGGAGAGTTTCTAGAGATACTATTGCCGTTAATGTTATGGGAACAACCGCACTTGCTAATAGAGCTATGAATTATTTTATAGAACAGCAAAAAGGTTACTTGGTAGGTGTTTCTTCTCTCGATGCATTACATGGTCATCCAGGGTGCCCGTGCTATACGGCTTCAAAAGCATTTATGTCTAACTATTTAGAAGCAATGCGTCAAAAATGCAGTAGGCTAAAGTTTAAAGATATTGTGGTATGCGATATTCGATGGAGCTTTGTAAATCAAAAACAGGATACTCTTGGTATAGGATGGACAGAAGATCCTGATGTTGCAGCGGTAGAAATACTTCAGGCGGTAGAAAAGAGAAAGCCGGTTGCCTATATTATGGATCGATGGAGCTTTGCTATTTGGGCATTAATGACAGCGCCTACTCTTTTAAAAAATGCATTCAGTGGAATAAGTATGCTTAAAATGGCAAATTAGTAGTTCTATTAAATTAAGTTTCTTGATTGGGCTAGCTAAACATGCTAAAACAAAGAAATATATACACAATTATAAGGAGTATCTGTGGGCAACTTGTATAATAATAAAAACATTGGAACTGCGTTTGTAGTTTTAGGATCTGTTCTTTTGCTCGCTATCGCGGGTGAATTTCTTATTAAATCGTTATTTATTGTTCTTGCTCTTGTATGCGTTGATTATGGTTTGCGCATGATGGGTAATGAATCATTATTACAAATGATAAAGAAGTGGTTAAACAGTTAATGAACCAAAATAAAGAAAGGGGAGTTCATGGCTAAATTTTCTATCAAAGATGCAGTAGGGTATGGGTGCCGTACCTACATGCAGAATATTGTTTTGATGCTCTGTGTTGGGGTAACGATTGGTCTTGCTTCTTGGGGTATGAATGGTGTTCCTCGTCTAGTTGCCGATCAACTTGGTGTTACCGTCAAGGCGCATCCAGCAGGAGCAAAAAAAAGTGGTGTGCATCCAACAATGCCTCAAGGAATGCGGCCAGAAAAAGCTCCACAGAAGCATCATTCAAAAATGAAAAAAATTCACCACGAGCTCAAAGAAACAGGTAAAAAGATTCACGGAGTTATTGCAGAAAAGGCATACGCTCATCTTGATAACAACCCTACTCACTTGGTATTGCTTTTCTTGATATGGGTAGCAATGTTATTACTTTATGCATTTGTTCATATGGGTCTTTTCCGTGTTTCTCTTGATCTTGTAGATAAGAATACTAGTTCTTACGAACGTCTTTTTTCTCAAAGAGCATTGATTCTTCCGTATATTGGATTGATGATTGTTTATACTTTCTTAGTAGTTGTAATTGCAATGGGTGCGATTGTAGCAGGATTTGTACTTGGTGGCCTACTTGGATTTGCTCTTAGTTTTTTACTAGGAGAAACTGGAGGAGTTATAGGCAGCACCGTAGGATTAGTGACTGGTCTTGTTGTATTTTGTAAATTTGCAATGCGCTATATTTTTGCTTTCTACTGCTTAGTAGACAAAAAGATGGGCATTCATAAATCACTTACCTGTACGTATGAGATTACTAAAGGATCAGTAGGTAAGCTTATTCTACTAATGATAGTTTTAGGACTACCATTTATGTTAATGGGAAAATTTAATTTTCATGTAGCAATTGGCAAACATGTTTTTAACGACAGTGTTCATCCAAGTATTATAGTGCAAGCCATTGCAGGATTAATTACTCCGTTGTACACACTTTGTTTGGTACATGTATACAGAAAATTGGGTAGAGGGTAATTAAAGTTTACGCTTAAATTTCTTCTCGATACTCAAAGTATCTAGCAACCAACTGGTTGGTCGGCCATGAGGGCACGAAAATCGGTTGGTTGTTTTGTTTAAATCTCTTAACAACTGTTCCATCTTTTCTGTTGATAGCACATCACCAGCTTTGACTGCAGCTTTACAAGCCATTTGGGCACGTAAGCGCTCCGTAATACTTTTAAAGAATGCGTCTTTATCTGTTGCATCAGATCTTCTAACAGTTCCCAATACTTCTTTAATGAGTTCTATCATATCAATATGCTTTGCATATACAGGCGTAGATTTGATGGTGACTTGATGTTCTCCAAAAGCTTCGAGTTCAATACCATGATCGATAAAAAGTTGCATGTGTGGCGTTAAAGTATCGTAATCATCAGAAGAAAGTGTAATAACCTGTGGAAATAATAATGCAATTGTTTCTTGGCTTTTAAATCGATCACAAAACTGTTCGTATAATACACGTTCATGTGCTGCGTGTTGATCAATAACAAAAAGACCATCAGGGTGTTCTAGTAATAGATACGTATTTTTAAATTGGCCAATAAGTCTGTAGGGGTACGATTCAACTTCGTGTTGTGTAAAAGATTCTATTGGTTGTTGTGCATCAATGGTATCAGAACTTGTTGGAAACGGTAGCGTAGAAAGATCAGGAAAAACTGAACGCTTTGGAGCCTGTTGATAAGGTTCGGAAAAGCTAGTAAATGCAGGTTCTGATGCAAATGTTACGGTTTGGTTTAGTTGTGTAGATAGGTGTTGCTCAAGAGTTGTTTTAACTGCTTGTGTAAGAGTTGTTTCTACAATTCTTGGATGTAAAAACTGTACCTCTTCTTTTTTGGGGTGAATATTAATATCTATTGTTTTTGGATCAACAGTAATGCTTATAACAGCTATAGGATGTTTGCCGGGTTGCAAAACATTTAAGTAGCCCTTAGCAACTGCTGTGGCTAATTTATAGTTTTTAATCCAACGGCCGTTTACAAAAAAGAACATTCCACCACGATCGTAGCGAGAATAATGTGGTCCTGTAATTGCACCAACAACGGTAATATCTTTTTGAGTACTAGTAGTAAGTGCAATGGTATGATTACTTACTTGTGTATCAAACAGTTGAGCAATACGTTTTTCTATAGTATTAACTGGTGGGCAGTTATAAACAGTTGATCCATCGTGCAAAAGCGTAAAGTGAACGTTTAAGTTGCTAAAGCAAAAAGCTTTAAACAATGTTGCGTTGTGGTTCCACTCAGTTGTTGTTGTTTTTAAAAACTTTTTACGTGCTGGAACATTATAAAAAAGATCAGCAATGTTTATTGTTGTGCCATGTTGCAATGCTATTAACTGTTCTTTTACTATTACACCTTGGTCAAGCGTTATCTGTAGGCCCTCATCCGAGCTTTTATGTTTTGTTTTTAAGGTAACCTGTGCAACACAACAAATGCTTGCAAGTGCTTCTCCTCTAAATCCAAAAGTGTTTACAGACTCAAGTTCATCAAACGATTGTAATTTACTGGTAGTATGTCGTTGAAAGCAAATACGTGCATCTTGTGTAAGCATGCCATAACCGTTGTCTGTGATATTTATAAGCTTTTTACCGCCTTGTTCCAATGTTATGGTAATATGGGTTGCGCCGGCATCAAGACTGTTTTCGATTAACTCTTTAACAATATTGGCAGGTCTTTCTACAACTTCTCCGGCGGCAATTTTTTGTGCTTCTTGAGCAGAAAGCTTATGAATAATCATAGTGTTTTATTATCCTCCAACCTCAGGACTTGTTGATCTAGGTTCAGGGCTTCTTGTTGTAGCATTACGATCTTCTGTAAATTTTTTTTGTAATTTAGGTTGTGTGGTTGCGCACTGTAAAGTTTTACTGTTGCTATACAATACTAATTCTGGAATAGGAGCTAAGAGAGCTTTCTGCTGAAAAGTTTTTGTATGCATACCAAGCTCTGAAAGAGCTAATTCTGTAGGATGAACAGCAGATAAAAAATTTGTGATACTTAATAATATGATAGCTAAAGATAATTTTTTCATGCGAGACCTTTTATGAGTTGGTCATCTCCAAGTACTGCTGTAAACTTTGATCTACTGCTTGATAGATGAGAGAATAGAATGGTTTTAGAATACCTTCTTTCTGGCCTTTTTCAAGTTCTAGCCAATAACAACGCGACCTATTCCTGCACTATCATTGAGTATGCGTGCTTGGGTAAATCCTGCAGTTACAAAAAGCTTTTGAACTTCTTTACTTTGATTGTATCCAATTTCCATAACAAGTGATGCAAGTTCATGCTTGCGCAGTACACTTTGTTGATTAAGGTAATAGGGAGCTTGGGCAATGAGTTGTGTAATAATTTCAAAACCTTGGTTGCCTGCAATAAGTGCTCCACGGTCTTCCCATTTTCTAATGGTTGGAGAAAGATCGTTCCATTCTTCGGGCGCAATGTAGGGTGGATTAGAGATAATACAATCGAATTTTATATCTTGAGCAAGTAGTGTAAATAGATCTGATTTTAAAAATACAATGTTAGAAATGTTATTCTGTTGAGCATTTTTCTTTGCAAGTGTAAGAGCGCTGTCTACAATATCAACGGCATAAATAGTTGCATTAGGAAAAGCTTTTGCAAGCCATAGAGCAATGCATCCAGAACCAGTGCACATATCTAAAATGGTAAGTTTTTCATTTTTTACAGGTTCAAGAGTTTCTATAAGTGTTGCAAGCCATTCTTCTGTTTCTGGACGAGGAATAAGTGTTGGAGGTTCAACAGAAAGAGTTAATGGTCCAAATGGCACAGAGCCTAATATGTAATGTAATGGATAATCGTCATCAAGATGTTGGGTAACCCAGCTGTTTATTTGTCTAATATCTTGCTCAGAAAGTTTAATAGACATAAGAGTTATTAACTCTAATTTACTTTGCTCTGTTAAGCGCTCTAATAGCCACCAGGCAACAGTATGTGCATGTGTAGAGCTATCATAACGAGTTTCGAGACTTGTGGTAATGTCTTTGATAATAACATGAACATTATAGATATTTTTTTCCATAACTTTTCTTTTTAGGTTGCTTATAAAAAATATATCCTCAACTGTACCTCGTTACCAAGGGACAATCAAGGATATTATTATCTAGTTTTGTTATCGAGTGAAGTTAATAATAATATTATTTAATCAGGCTCGACAGCAATGAAAGCAGCGTTTGCAGTATAAGTAAAAGCTTGTCTAGCAACAAAAGCAATAGCAGTAATAATAGTAGCAGTAGCAATAGGATCGATATCAGTAATAATAGCAGTATCGATACCTAAATTTGTTAATCTAGAATTTGATGTTTTAGTTAAATCTTTAAGAGTGGCTTCAGCGTGATCTCTATCAATTTTGGCGTGAGCTTTGTTTAATTTGGCCTGTGCTCCTTCTTCTTTATTTAGGATTCCTGCTTTGGCTTTTGCAATTTCAGCGTCAGCTCGACTGATTCTTATTTCAGCTTCAATTTTATCATCTAAAGCTTTTTTTATTATTATTTTATTATTTTGTTCTTCTAATTTTAGGGCTGTATCATGTAATACTACTCCTCGTGCATGAGCATCAGGTAGTTTAGTAGCGCTATCTAGAGTTGTTATAGTTTCGTGCAAGAGTGGTTTTAGAGAATCGAGTATAAAAGGTTCTTTTTCATGATATTTTTCTAATAAAGAGCGTTGGTTTTGATTGTTTATGGTATTAATTTGTTCGATTGAAACATTTGTAAAATACTTACTTATCTTTTTTACTTGTTCAAGGTTGATTTCATTATTCTCATTTTTACAAGATTCGATGTCTAGTTTAAGTGTCTCTTTTTTTTCTTGATTAAGTAGATAGTA
>JBLICC010000039.1:0-7651 GCA_047631715.1 Alteromonas naphthalenivorans | reverse complement strand
CTAAGAACTGGCTCCAATCTTTTTCAGCCATTTCTTTTTTACCAAAAGTGCAAATAAGTTGTTTTTCTGCCCAGTTAAACAAAAAATTTCTAAAATGCTTTTCATCTTTTAGATATTCTTCGTGTTTGCCAATCTTTGCTTTGTAAAGCGGTGGTTGAGCAATATACAAATAACCGTTTTCGATAATCGGAGTCATGTATCTAAAGAAGAACGTAAGTAACAATGTTCTAATATGAGATCCATCAACATCAGCATCCGTCATTAAAATAATTTTATGGTAACGAGTTTTTTCTACATTAAACTCTGTTCCGATTCCAGCACCGATTGCAGATATTAATGCTTTTATTTCTTCGTTATTAAGCATTTTATCAAGACGAGCTTTTTCTACGTTCAAGATTTTACCACGTAGCGGCAAAATTGCTTGATTAAATCGATCTCGACCTTGTTTTGCAGAACCACCAGCAGAATCACCCTCTACTATGAACATTTCTGTTTCAGCAGGATTTTCGTTTGAGCAATCAGCAAGTTTACCTGGAAGTACTATGGTATCGAGAACTGTTTTACGTCGAGTCAGTTCACGTGCTTTTTTAGCTGCTTCACGTGCACGTTGTGCAAGTTCAGCTTTTTGAATAATTTTTTTAAGAATTGCAGGGTTTTCTTCAAAGTACGTATCAAGTGATGCAAAAGACCATGAATCAACAATACCTTTTACTTCACTGTTGCCCAGCTTAGTTTTGGTTTGTCCTTCAAATTGTGGTTCCGGTACTTTAATATTAATAACCGCAACAAGCCCTTCACGCACATCTTCAGAAGAAAGGTTGCCATCTTTTAACAGATTAAGAGCTTGTGCTCGTTTGTTACAAATTTTTGTAAGCGCAGATTTAAACCCGGCAACATGTGTTCCACCGTCAACGGTATTAATGTTATTAACAAACGAATAAAGTTGCTCACCATACGTATCATTGTATTGGATAGCAATTTCGAGCATATATCTTTCATCTTCATTAGAAAAATATATAACATTTGGAAAGAGAGGAGTTTTCTTTTCGTTTACATGTTCAACAAAAGAAATAATTCCACCTTCAAAATGGAAAGAATGTTCTTTGTTGTTAATGTCGTCTTTAATGTTTATGCGTAAACCCTTGTTAAGGAAAGCAAGTTCTCGCAAACGAGTTGAAAGTACATCAAAGCTAAAGTTGGTGTCTTCAAAAATAGAACCATCTGGAACAAAACGAACATACGTTCCGTTTTTATCAGTAGATTCCGTAGTTGTTAATGAATTAAGAGGTTTTCCTTTTGAATACTCTTGAGTGTAGAGTCCGCCATCTTTATAAATTTTAAGATTAAGTTCAGAAGAAAGTGCGTTTACTACTGAGATACCTACACCATGTAGACCACCAGAATATTTATATGAATCTTTATCAAATTTACCACCAGCATGTAATTTGGTCATTACAACTTCGGCAGCAGAAATTTTTTCTGTAGGATGTATTCCAACTGGAATACCACGACCGTTATCTTCTACGGAGCAAGAACCATCTGTATGTAGAACAACCTTTATGTCGTTACAGTGTCCCGCAAGAGCTTCATCTACAGAGTTATCAACAACTTCGTAAACAAGATGATGCAAACCAGAAAGGTTTGTAGAGCCAATATACATCGCAGGACGTTTACGTACTGCCTCAAGTCCTTCCATGACTCTAATCGACTTGGCGCCATATTCTTTTTTATTATTTGGTTTATCAGCCATTGGCTTCTCCTTAAGAGGATCGGTAGTGCTTTCCATACTTTTAGACCACTTGGTTTAGGGGTTAAAACAGAGTATGCTCATAGTGTACCCGAAGAATCGATATTTTGCCAAAAATGAGGGTGCGAGTATAAGAATTAAGCTTAAGGGGCGCAAACTATTATGAATAAGAGTCATGAGCATTATATGGATCAAGCACTCGAGCTTGCTCAAAAAGCATTTGATGCTGGAGAAGTTCCCATTGGCGCCGTAGTAGTAGACCAAGATGGTAATGTAATTGGTTCTAGTTTTAATTCTGTAGAATGTGATCTTACACAAACAGCACATGCCGAGCTTAAAGCTTTACAAAAAGCTTCACAAAATAAAAAAAATTGGAGATTGGTAGATTGTACACTTTATGTGACGCTGGAACCTTGCTCCATGTGCTTTTCTGCCAGTAAATTGAGTCGTATAAAGGCACTTTATTATGCTGCAAGTTCTCCTCTTTTTGGTTTTCGCCTTGACAAGGATTGTTTTCTTTCGTTATACAACAATGATGATCTTTTTATTAAAGGTGGTATTAGGGAAGATGAGAGTAAACAAATTTTGAAGCAATTTTTTAAAAAAAAGAGGAACAAGGGTGACCAGAACAAAGGGCGAACAAAATAAATTTGATGATGTTAAAAAAATCTTATTAACACGCAAACATAATCTTGAAGAAGAATTTGAGCATTTAAATGCCGATAAAGACGAAGACCAGGTGCAAGATCCTGCAGATCAGGCTTCTTCATCTGCTCTCGAAACGCTTAAAAGTTCTTTGCAAAGTAATGAATATGAAGAATATCGTATGATTCTCAATGCACTTGAAATGATTCAAGAAGGTTCATATGGTGAATGTACCGACTGTAATGAGTCTATCTCTTCTAGGCGATTAGCTTCGTATCCCAATGCTGCACGTTGTTTAATTTGCCAAGAAACGGCAGAAGAGGCGACCGCAGGAAGCCAAATGAACTCTTTCTTATAGTCTTTTTTTGTTATTTAACTGTCTAAAGCTTAGTTCAGAAGGTTAGGGTGCTTAGAAATAATTAGTAAAAATTGACAAATGAAGGCCTTCTGGTACGCTAATTAAACGTAAAAATCAAACTATTTAAGCTTATTTGTAAGGTAGTAAAAGTCTATGGTCAAGACAAAAACAGCAGAAAAGAAACCTGCTGAAAAGAAAACAACAACTCCTAAATCTGCAGCAGCTCCTAAAGCTGTAGTTGCTCCTAAAGTTGAAGCCGCTCCTAAAAAAGTAGCTCCAAAAAAGGCAGCAGAGCCTAAAAAAACAATTTCTGCTTCTGATAAAGTAGTAGCAGTTCCTCGTAAAAAAGCAGCTTCAACTCCTATAATTGGTGCAGTTGGACGTCGTAAAAGAGCAGTTGCTCGTGTTTGGGTTCGTCGAGGAACAGGCGGTGTAGCGATTAATAAAGAACGTTGCGCTGATTATTTTAATACAGATGAAACTCGTACATCAGCAGTAAAAGGCTTAGTTGCTTGCGATGTTTTGAGTAAATACGATGTTATTGCAAATGTAAAAGGCGGCGGAAAAGTTGCTCAAGCTGAAGCAGTTAACCTTGGTGTTGCTCGTGCATTGATTAAAGATGATGAAGCTTACAGAGTTACACTTAGAGCAAATGGTTCTTTGACGGTTGATTCTCGTAATAAAGAACGTAAAAAACCTGGTCAAAAAGGTGCTCGTGCTAAGTTCCAATTCGTAAAACGTTAATAGTTTTTTCGATCTACCAATTTTAGAAAAAGGGCGACCCAGTGTGTAGTGTTGTTGGCTACATTGGTAAGCAGCAGAGTCGTGAAGTTATTCTTGATGGGTTATCTCGTCTTGAATATCGCGGGTATGATTCAGCTGGTTTTGCGTGTCTTGATCAAGATAATAGTCAGTTGATGTATGCCAAGGCTACAGGCGCTCTTTCTAATTTGGTTGGTATGTTTAAAAAACAGCCAATCAATGGTGCAGTGGGTATTGGCCACACTCGTTGGGCAACGCATGGTGTTGCCAACAAAATCAATGCTCATCCACATTTTGATTGCCAAAAAACAATTTCTCTTGTTCACAACGGTATTATAGAAAATCATACAGAGTTACGAGTACAGCTTAGAGCTCTGGGTCATGAGTTTCATTCTGATACAGATTCAGAAGTTATTGCCCATCTTTTGGAGCAAGCACTTTCTGATAACTCAAAAACATTAACCGATGCGGTAGCTGTTGTGGTTAAGCAATTAACCGGAGCTTATGCTTTTATCGCGGTACTTAAAGAGTATCCAGATACATTAATAGTTGTGCGTAAGGGTTCACCGTTGTGTGTGGGTCAAGGCGAAGATGAAATGTTTGTGGCTTCTGACGTATTGGCTTTTGCGGGAAAAACACGAAAAGTGTTGTTTATGCCGGAGCAAAGTTTTGCATTAGTTACACGTAAAAATATTTCTCTTTATAATTTCTCATCTAAAAAAATAAAACATACTCTTAAAGAGTTAGATGCACAGTGGCTTGCTGCAGAAAAAGATGGGCATGAGCATTATATGCTTAAAGAAATTTATGAGCAGCGAGAAGTTATTCACAAGTCTGTACGGTTTTATAAAACTATTAGTGATACTATTTGGGATCATCTTGGTATTACCAAGCAACAGGTTAAAAAATTAAAGAAGATTGTATTTATTGCATGTGGCACATCTGCTCATGCTGGGCAAATAGCACAATATTTTTTTGAAGATATATGTGGACTTCCTACTTCAACACAGCTTGCATCTGAGTTTAGATATCGATCTTTTTTTGAAGAAAAAGATGTTTTGTATATTGCTATATCCCAATCGGGTGAAACAGCAGATACATTAGAAGCAATTCGTTTTTTAAAAGAACGGCATCAAATAGTAATTGCATTAACTAATGTTGCTTCGAGCACTATGGTGCGCGAGTGTGACGGATTTTTGTTAACTCAAGCAGGCCCAGAAGTTGCTGTTGCGTCTACTAAAGCGTTTTCCACTCAAGTTACTGCACTCTATTGGTTAGCAAATCGCATGGCATTAGAAAGTAAAAATATTTCTAAAAAAACATTTGAGTTGGCACAAGACGATTTATTGGTAGCTGCAGAGTGTTTAGAAAATTCTCTTGAGCGGGTTAAGCATACTATTGTAGAAACACTTGCTCCTGAATATGCGCAGTACGAAAAATTTATATTTTTGGGTCGTCATATTAGTTTGCCGTTTGCACAAGAGGCAGCGCTTAAATTAAAAGAAATTGCCTATGTGTTTACGCAAGCATATCCATCGGGTGAATTAAAACATGGGCCATTAGCACTTATAGACAGTCAAACTCCTGTGTGTCTTTTCTCTCATCCAGATCCTATAATTTATAAAAAAATGTTAGCCAGTGCGCAAGAAGTTAAAGCACGCAAGGGTAAAATAATAGCATTTGTTTTTGAAGGCCAAGATGAGTTAACTGCACTTGTTGATCATGCTATTACGTTTCCTCGTGTAGGTGGTAATCTTTCTATTCTTTCTATGGTTGGTGTGATGCAAGTTCTTATGTATTACATTGCGCGCATTCGAGGATGTGAGATAGACAAACCTCGTAATCTTGCAAAGTCTGTAACAGTCGAGTAATTCTTGTTTTTTCTTATCTAAACGTTTTATTTTTTCCTATTTCTTTTTCTCAATAAAATTCTTGTTTTTTATCTCTTTAATAACCTATAGTATCAGTCATATTTTGACCTATCTAGTAAAGGGGGACAGCTATGAAGAGACTATGGATTAGTGTATGTGTAATTGTTTCGGTACAAGCAGCTGATACTCCACCAAATTGCTATGATACTGAGCCTGATAAAAAAGAAGAGCCAACAGAGCAAGATGTTAACAAATTAAAAAAATATGGCTTGTATCAAGAACTACGAGCGCTTCTTGGAACTAAAAAAGAAAAAGAACTTGCGCAATTTAGAGTTAATCATAGTTTAACCGAAGAAAAGCTAGAAGAGTTTAATGAGGGTGTTCAGGAAAATGAATTTCATGTAGCTGCGTATTCTGGTGACTGGAGGTTTTTACAGTGGTTGTTTAAGAATAAAAAACATAAAAAAATACAAGAAGAAACAGCGACTCATTATACGCCCTATGCTATTGCTCTAGAAGAAGGGTATCAAGAATCAGCAAAAGTGCTTAAGCCTGCTGCTTCTAAAAGTACAACTACAAAAGGGTTTAAATCTAATGCATTATTCTGGGCTTGTTTATTATTAATTAATGCGCATCTTCTAATGCGGAGTTAGTCTTTATTTTTTGTGTATCATGAAATAATAACAAAACAGCAGCGTCCATTTCACCACTTTTTTTTATAGTAAGTATTTTTTCGGTGAGTTTGTGCCTGTGTTCGTGTTGTTTTTTGTCATACGATTGATTAAAACTTAAAGAGCAATACTTACATGTATGCGGTTTTTCGCCAGTATGTTTTCGTTTGTGTCTTGCTCTATCTCCAGTCCATTTTCCTTTAAAACCACAGATGTCACAGGTATATCCTTGAGCTGCATATTTTTGGGCTCTCGAAAGATTTTTTTGAATAGGAGGAGGTGTATGTTCTTTATCTAAAGCACATACTGTTTGTGTGGAGATAATTAAAAGTCCAAGAGTGAGTAATAGTTTATTCATGTATATCTTTTTTTAAGTTGCGTAAGAATGCCCATTTTCTTTTTTGATAATTTTGATTTCTACATGTGTCTTGAGAGAAGATTTTTGGTTAAAACGTTGATTGCAAGAGCAACCGAATGGTTTTTCGCCTGTATGGGTTCTTATGTGTCGTTCTAATTTGCTATTACATGAAAATAGTTTACTACAACCGGCCCATGTACATCTTTTATAGGTAGATGTTTGGTGTGTGTTAGTTTTCTTGGCAGTTTGTTTATCTTTAGAAGTAAGCATTCTAGGGGCTGTATAGTTTGTAACAGGTTTACTCTTTAGTTGAGGCATTCTTTCTGCTGCTGCTAATACTGGTACTAAAATTGGAGTTTGTACTGGTTCTAGTGTTTTAGTTGATAATAATGAAAGTTTTGCTTCAAGAGTTGCACTAGAAGAATACTGATTATTAGAATCATCAGATTCTTCTGATATCGCAGATAAAGTGTTTTCGTATGGTTGAGGTACGGGAATGTTGATAATCTGTTCCCAACCATACCAGTCAATTACAGGTAGTATAGATTGCGGTGCAAATTTCTGAAGTTCTCCTGCTCCTTGTAATTGTACTGTTCCCAAAATTAATAATCCCAGTAGATAATTTTTAATCATTTATACCCTAAATTAGTTATTATTTTTTTATGTTTGATTATTAGTGATACAGATTTATGCTTTCTGTGTCTACTTTTTTTGAATATTTGTATTGCAGATAATATGTTTGATAGGTTAGCAGAAGTGGTAATAAATATGTTTATAATAAGGAAAGGGAATACGATGAAAAGAGTGTTTTTATTGTTGTGTTTGCATGTTTCAATGTATGCAATGGATTCTCGATTGGATCAAGCTTTGAGACTAGATCGTGTTGATGAGTTTAAAGCATATTTAGAAGGGGTAAATGGAGATACTGCAAGTTCTGAGCAGGAATATGAGCAAGAATTGTGCCAAGATTTTGTTAAATTAGGTGTTAATGATTGTATTCCGGAGATTAAGAAAGAAACCTTTTTGCATGCGGCAGTATCAAATAATGCCTTTAATATTGCACAGTATCTTGTGTACGAAGAGGGCGCTGCAGTTAATGTAACTAATCAGCAAGGTTTTACGCCGGTTGCAATTGCTGCTCATAATGGACAAGAGGGCATGATTGAGCTGTTACTTAATCATAATGCTAACCCAAGTACTCCTAATCAATGGGGGAATGGACCGTTACATATTGTTGCA
>JBLICC010000038.1:0-7875 GCA_047631715.1 Alteromonas naphthalenivorans | reverse complement strand
TTGGTTACTTGAGGTAATAATACGAATATCAGTTTGAACTTTCTTGTTACTTTTAAATACTTTATAAAAACCATATTTAATGCATTCAGCAAGATTGTTTTGTGAGTTAAGATCTAAGAAATGAATATTTTTTATAACGAGTGTTCCCTTTTTATTAAGTTTTTCTAAAAGGGGTTGGTTAGTTGTGGAGCCAAATAGTGTATTAATACCGAATAATGAAATAGGTATTTCTGGCCCCGTTACGGGTGCATCAAGCTCAAGTATATGGAGACTTTCTCGTAAGCTAATATGATGTAATATTTCAACAGTAGGAATTAAATCTTCTTTGGGTAAAGATAATAAGAGAGCTTTTTTACTAAGAGCAGATTTAAGAAGATCAATTTTAAAGTTTATAAATGGCTCATCGTTAGTTGGTATAAGAGTGTTAATTAATCTTCCAGATTCTGTGGTTTCTAGATAAAGTAAATAATCCCAATCAGAAGGATCCTTTATGGAATCTAAAAGATGTTTTATGGTGTCAGAAATTTCTGGATAATGAATAACAAAAATAGCACCATTTGCTTCTGGATGAGGCATGCCTTGAATAACAAGTCGTTTACCTTTACTATTGGTTGCCATTTGTGTTTGTGAGGATTTGTAAGCAGTTATTTGATTAACCATGGCTTTTATTTTTTTTGTTAAAGGATCACCGTATTGGGCATTAGGATTAACTTCAAGCATGTCTAAGGCGCTTTTATTTCCAAATATAAATCGACGACTTTTATAGAAGAATACTCCAATGCTTTGGTCTTGATTACTTCTTAAGAATGATCTAATACTTTCTTTGTAGCGATTAACTTCTTGGTGTTTAATATAAAGTTCTTCAAGCATTTCTTTTTTTTGTTTAAAAAGTTCATTTAAATTTCTGTTTTGAAGAAGGTTGATTATTTTTGATAAATAGCTGGCAAATACGAGCATTTCATCACGATCAACATTAGTATACAGTTTTCCATTACGAGCAAATCTTTGAACCGTTATATACGCAATAATGGTATTATTTTCGTAAATTGGTAAGAATATATCAGCATTAATTTTTTCTAAGAAAGATATCAGAGTGCTTTGTGTTTCTGTTGGTTCATGAAAGTGATTATAGGAAAGTTCATCGTAAACAAGAATTTTGTGTTTTTGTAGAAAATCAAATGTTTTAGGAGTTTCTTTAAAATGTTCATTATGAATTTCTATAAACGTTTCTATAGTTGTATATTTGTGTGAATCTACAATAAGATCTTTTTCTTTTTGTTCTGCTGTATGTATAGAGCGTATAAATAAAGAGGTATGCTCAGGAGCTATCTCAATTGCTTTATGAAAAAACTGTTGTGTAAGTAGTTTTATTTCTGAATTATTAGAAGCTTTTCCTAAATCCTCTAATACACCTTTAAAATCATCTACAAAATTAAAACGTTGATCATCATGTACATGTTCATGAAGGTCAAGAAAACGTAATCCAATAATGCGTTTAATACATTGATAAATGGTGAGTATCATAAAAATAGCGGAAAATCCTACAGCACTTGCACTATTGGTAATAGTTCCTAATGCAAATTTAAAAGGGTATACCTGACAAAGATTTGCTATGGCATGAGGTAAGAGAAAGAATTTAAGACATGTTTGTAATTGTAATTTTAAAATACGAGGTAGCTGTGTATTACGCAATGAATAAAAAGCAGAACCGAGAGCAAAAGGTATTAATAGGCAATGCGCATACATTGATTCATAACCTCTTACTGATTGTTCAATATGGCCAGAAATTCCAGTATTTTTAAAGCAAAAATAAATAAAGGTTATAAAAAATCCAAATGAAATGCATCCGAATATATGATGATACCAAAGAAATGTAGGTTTTTTGCTCTTAAAGCTTTCTATAAAAAGAAAAAGTGTATGGTACATAATAATATTAAAAGTCCATGCAATTCTGGCAAATATAAATATGTGCATTGGGCCATTGAGAAACAGTGTTTCGGTAAGTGCTATTACCCAAGAAAAATCTTCTACTGCTCCACTAACAATAATAATAAAAAGATATACCCAAGACATGTGCATTGATTTGCTGCGTAATATATGGCGTAAAAAGAACCCAAGAACTATTATTTTAAAACAGAATGACAACGATTGTACTACTAATAAAGTTTCATCTTTTCCCATAAAATATATGAAAGAACTTATAAAATCAGTAATAATCATAAATACACTTTTTTTTGTTTTTAATTTTCATAATAATCTTCAAATGATGGCTCTACAGTTGACCTTTGGTGCAGACAACTTTATACTTTAGCATTGTTAATTGTACTTTAACTTGTTTATTTAAATACTGAGGAAAATGCTATGAAAAATATTTTACTTTCTTTACTGAACAACAGTATTTCAAAAACACTTTGTTCTATTTTGGTTGCTTTGCTTGCATATCAACCACCTAACGTCTAATAATTGCATGCATTATATGGTAGCATAAACGCTTCTATATAACAAATTGCACTCTTATTTAGATAATAAATTATGAAGCGACATCGGTTTAATTTAGAAATTATTTATCTTATATCTCAGTTAAGAAATAAGACAAAGAAAAAAATTAAACCGATGTCGTTTTTAATTATCGACCAATTTGGAAAAGATCCTTTTTTATTATTAATCAGTTGTTTATTAAGCTTAAGAGCGCGAGATGCGGTTACATTACCAGTTAGTTTAAAACTGTTTTCTCAAGTTCGTACTCCTCAAGATGTGCTAGATTTATCTTTGCAATATCTTGAACTTCTTATTTATCCTGTAGGTTTTTACAAACGCAAAGCTTTTCAAATTAAACAAATAAGTAACATTATATTAGATCAGTACGGTGGACAGGTTCCTAATACCGAAACAGAATTATTACGTTTACCGGGTGTAGGAATTAAGACAGCAAATTTGGTATTGGGTATGGCATTTGATATTCCTGCTATTTGTGTTGATATTCATGTACATAGAATCTCTAATAGATTGGGTATTGTTACTACTAAAACTCCAGAACAAACAGAAAAAAAACTTAAAATAGTTTTGCCTAAAGAGTATTGGATTGAATGGAATAGACTGTTAGTTACATGGGGGCAAAATGTGTGTCCCCGCAAACAAGTTTGTGAACTATGCGATAGGGCGCAATTGCGAAAAAGATAAGTAATAAAGAATAAAAAAAATGTATTGATTAAAATTGAACAAAAAAAAATCGCCTCAATTAAAAAAAGAGGCGATTTTTAATTCGTAATGCTTATTTCTTTTTGCGACGAACAACACGGCGTTTAACCGCGCTACGTTTCTTTGGAGCCGCTTTGCGTTTAACCGCTTTGCGTTTCGCTACACGTTTCTTCGGAGCCGCTTTGCGTTTAACCGCGCTACGTTTCTTCGGAGCTGCTTTGCGTTTCGCTACACGTTTCTTCGGAGCCGCTTTGCGTTTAACCGCGCTACGTTTCTTCGGAGCCGCTTTGCGTTTCGCTACACGTTTCTTCGGAGCTGCTTTGCGTTTAACCGCGCTACTTTTCTTCGGAGCTGCTTTGCGTTTCGCTACGCGTTTCTTCGGAGCTGCTTTGCGTTTTACAGCTTTCTTTCTTTTAACTGCCATTGTACTCTCCCTGCCTTTTTTAGGGTTACTCAAATTCCTTTTTTTTCTGTGCATCTCAGATGTACATAGTTCTGATACTACAGATAGAGTCAGTTAAAAGTCAATATATTTTGCAACTATTTGTCTAGGCTAATAAAAAAAATAAAAAGAATGTTTTATAATTATTAATTTTTGTTATTCAGAAATAAGCTTATTGGCTTTAGAAATAAGCTCATCATAAGTGAGTCCCATATCTTGCTTTCCATTGCTATATCGAATAGTGGCAGTTTTATTTTCTACCTCTTTTTTTCCTAGAATGATCATCCAAGGTACCTTGTCTAATTGTGCATTTTTAATTTGAGATGCAAGTGCATCGCTAGATTTATCAAGCTCAACACGTATGTTATGAGATTTCAAAAGTTGAGTAAGATTAATTGCTTCTGGTTTTTGCTCATTTGATATAGTTAAAATGCGTGCTTGAACAGGAGACAACCAAAATGGTAAATGCCCTTTATAATGTTCAAGAATAGCTCCAAAGAATCTTTCGAGTGAACCATAAATAGCTTGATGCAGCATAACAGGACGTTTTTGAGTTCCTTCAGAAGATACGTACTTAAGGTCAAAATTTTCTGGTTGAAAGAAATCAAGTTGAATAGTTCCACAACCCCATTCTCTATCCATGGAATCTACAAATTCAAAACCAATCTTTGGTCCGTAAAATGCACCGTCACCTTCTGCAACTTCATACTCAAGTCCAGCTTTTTTAAGTGCAGACTTAAGCGCATTAATTGCAGTTTCCCACATTTCGTCTGTACCCATAGCTTTTGCAGGTTTAGTAGAAAGAACTACACGAATATTATCGAGACCAAATTTTTTCATAACTTTAGTAATGATACCAATATTAGTTGCAATTTCTTGTTCAATTTGATCAATAGTGCAATAAATATGAGTATCGTCAATAGTAAATGCACGTACTCTAAACAGACCATGTAATACACCTGATAATTCATGACGATGTACTTTTCCAAATTCCATGAGTCGTAGTGGTAATTCTCGATATGAACGCGGACGTTCTTTATAAATTAAAATAGATCCAGGGCAGTTCATAGGTTTAATGGCATAATTTTTTTCGTCGATATCTGAGAAGTACATATTGTCTTTATAAAATTCGTAATGTCCCGAATTTTTCCACAGTTCATCAGAAAGCATAATTGGAGTTTCTATTTCTTTATAATCAGCATCGTTTAATACGCTACGCATATAATTACGTAACTGATTAAGAATAACTTTTCCTTTTGGATGAAAGAATGGAAATCCTGCTCCTTCCTTGTGGAAAGAAAAATAATCTAATTGTTTACCAATTCGACGATGGTCATACATATCGAGTTCAGCTTTTCTTTCTTCAGCTTCTTGTTCGTCTTCTTGTGATAAGTAGGCAGTGCCCGAAATTCTTTGAAGAGCATCATTTTTTTTATCTGCACGCCAATAAGAACCAGAAATTCCAGTTAACTTAAAATGTTTGATGTCGCCAGTAGTAGCTACGTGACCACCTCTACATAAATCATAAAAATCACCTTGACTAGCAATACCAGCAACGTCTCCTGGAATCCCATCGATTAACTCAAGCTTGTATTTATTATTTTTATATATTTGGCGAGCTTCATCTTTAGGTACTTGTTTATGTCCCATGGCAAGACTACGTTTTGCTATTTCGTGCATGCGCTCTTCTATTTTGGGAAGATCTTCGAGTTTAAAATTTGTGGTTGGAAGGCAATCATAAAAAAAACCATCTTTAGTCGGAGGCCCAAGCGTCAATAAGGTGTCAGGATACAATTCACTAATAGCGTGAGCTAGTAGATGAGCTGCGGAGTGGCGAAGTTTTTGAAGTTCTTCGTATTTTTTATTTTTTTCTTTACGTGAAGCGCTCATAAAAACATCCTTTATACAACAATTGACGATAGAGTACTATGCATGCACGAATTATAACATACTTGGTTAAAAAGAACAGACCGCACACCTTAGTGGGGTGGTCAATTAGATTGTTTTTTATTGATTTAATTGAGCCAAGCTTTTCTTACATGTTAGGCTTCGCTTTGATAGTTGTTTGTATAACCTTCTAAACCGATCGGGGGCGAAGATGTCTGCAACGAAATCTACATCTGACCAAAAATCATATCCTTTACATGCACCGGCAACTGATAAAAAAATGTATATCTTGGACACAAATGTGTTGCTTCATGATCCAAGAGCTATGTTTTCTTTTGAGGGAGCACTGGTGGGAATCCCAATCATGGTACTCGAAGAATTAGAACAATTTAAAAAAGAAAGTTCAGGACGAGGTAAAAATGCTCGAGAGATTGTTCGTTATTTAGACATGTTAAGAAAAGATGGAAGCTTAAGCGAGGGAGTTAAGACAGAAGAAGGCAGTATTATTCGTGTGCTTTTTACACCAGATAACGTTCCTGTTAATGCATCATTAAGTGTTGATCTTGTTGATAACGAAATTTTATTAACAGCAGTTGGATATAAGAACCAAGGGTATGAAGTTCGTTTTATTTCTAAAGATTTAAATGCGCGAGTTAAAGCCGATGTTCTTGGATTGGAATCAGAAGATTATCTTAAAGGCTATGTTCGTAGAGATGAATTCTATAAAGGGTGGGTACGATTAAAAGTTCCAGCTGTGCAACTTAAACAAGAAGTTCCAGAAGATCTTATACAGTTGGCCAAAGAACGCCCAATGATAGTTAATGAATATGTATTGGTAGAAAGTAATCATAATGAACATAATTATAAAGTATTTAGATTCGTGGGGGGAAACAAACCATTTAGGCCAATTTCTGCACCTCAGTTACAATGGTCTATCGATCCACGCAATGCACAACAGCTTATGGCGATGGATGCATTGATGGACCCTTCTTTAGAACTTGTTTCTTTATTGGGTCCTGCGGGAACAGGTAAAACTTTTTTGGCATTACTCGCTGGCCTTGATCAAGTTATTGTAAAAGAAACGTATCAAAAAATGTTAGTATCGCGTCCGGTTATTCCACTGGGCCCAGACATTGGTTTTTTACCAGGTGACTTACAAGAAAAATTACACTCTTGGATGCAACCAATTTACGATAATATTGATGTTATTGTTCACTCAGCTTCTACAGGCAAACATGTGCAAGATGTAAAAGATGAGGCGCACCATGAAGAAGATTATGAACAAGAACACGAAGGTAAAAAAGGTCATAAAAAAAGTAAGGGTAAGAAGTCTCGCAACAAATTCAAGATTTATTCGGTTGATGATCTTGTGCATCAAGGGCGATTAAGTTTAGAAGCTATTACGTATATGCGTGGTCGCTCTATTCCGTATCAATTCATTTTGATTGATGAGGTGCAAAACTTAAGTCCGCATGAAGTTAAAACATTAATTACGCGTGTTGGGCAAGGAAGTAAAATTGTTTTGTGTGGAGATCCGTATCAAATTGATTCTCCTTATTTAGATTTTAGTAGTAATGGCTTAGTTATCGCCAGTGACAAATTTAAAGATCAGTCACTTTTTGCAACTGTTTACTTAGAACATAGTGAACGTAGTGAATTGAGTCATCTTGCAGGTAAATTGCTTTAGTTATTAGCCAGGCAGGGCCGTTCTGGTCCTGCCGAATTTCTTGATTTTACTTATTCTTACTCGTATTCTATTTATAAAAATTCTTTTGTTTACATTAAAATTAGGGAATTAAGTACATGAAGCAATTATTACTTACTCTGTTTATTTTCACATTCACACAAACTTACACAGCACAAGAACAGCAACTTGCATTGATTCCCTTAATTACCAGTGATGGGCAGAAGAGGCAAGTTGCATCAGGCATATTTCCAACATTAGACAATTGCGCAGAAGATTTTGGTGATGATGATGCTGAACCTATTCCAATGACAATAATAACAGCCGATGAATTTGATAATGCAAAAAAGATACAAGAAGGTCATGCGAGTGCGGTTATTACAGTAGGGGCTTTGGGAGCATTAAATTGGCTAGGGCATCCACAAGCACTAGTTGCAACGTATATTACTTGGTTAAGTAAAAATAAAAATAAAGTATTACATCATGATTTACCAGGAGAAGTTGCTCTTAAGCAAATGGGTATGAATGTGGATGAATGCCCTATTGCTATGTGTGAATATGATCTTAATCTTACAGAAGATGACCTTGAACGTATTGAGAATCAAGAACAGAGAGGTCTTTGTTTAAGAAAGAGATTGGGCGCTAGATTTGATACTTTTAAAGA
>JBLICC010000037.1:0-8490 GCA_047631715.1 Alteromonas naphthalenivorans | reverse complement strand
ATAAGTATCCTTTTTTATACTGTTTTTAAGTATAGAGATAAGCTACGCAAAATAAAGTCTTGCAAATAGTACGACCAGAAAGCTACAATGAAAGAACATTCTTAAAAAAGGGGGTTAGAATGAAGAAACTATTCTTATTTATATTCACAGTCACGAGTGTAATAGCACAAGAACCATGGGCACACACTTATAAACATATCTACTCGGTCAATCAGATGCGGCAAAATAAAAGAAAAGACATGGTTCAAATATCAAACCATAAATCGTTGCCATTTACACAGTTAGTATTTTCTTGGAATGCGTATCGACCACAACGGGGAACGTTTACTTTTTATGCGCGGGTTAAAGATAAAAAAACTCAAACGTGGGATCAGTGGCATAAAATGGTAGAGTGGGGATCGGATATACAAAAATCACATTTTAGTCGTGGAAAACATTCGGTGTTTAATTATGCACGGTTAGAAATGGAAAAAAATAGAAAAGGTGATGCGTTTCAGGTTAAAGTGATGCGCGATGGTAAAAAAGCATCGCTCGGTCATCTTAAAGGGGTAATGGTAACAGCAGCAGATTTTACGCGTTTTACTATAGAGCCGTATAATCAACGAGGAAAAAACTTAGACTCGTGCCGTGTTGCACATGTGCCAAAAAAATCACAAATTATGATCGATCATCCACGATGCAATGCATTATGTTCTCCAACATCGGTGAGCATGGTAGTAGAAGCAATTACTGGTAAGCCTATAGAACCATTATCGTTTTCTAGTTATGTATATGACGAAGGGCTCGACGTATTTGGTAACTGGGGCTTTAATATGGCCCATGCGTTTGAAGAAAGTCGCAACCGTGCACTGTTCTATACCACACGTTTGGGTTCATTTAATGAATTGCATGCATTGCTTAAACAAAACATTCCTGTTGCCGTAAGCGTACGAGGAGCTATTCCTGGTGCAAAAAAAGATTATAACAATGGACATTTACTGGTGGTAGTAGGATTTGATGCAAAAAATAAAAAAGTACTTTGCTATGATCCTGCTTTTGATACGCATGATGAAGTTGGCCGCAAATACGACCTACAACATTTTATTGTAGCATGGGAGCGGTCGCATCGATTAACGTATAAACCTGAAGTGTTAAGTTAAGTTATTTTTAATAATGATCCCTCGATACAATTTTTAACTTCGTAAAAACCACTCGGGATGAACAGGTTAACTGTCTTATTGAAAGAGATAGATTAATTGGTTCATCCCGAGTGGTTTTTGAGTTGTAACGATAAAATTGTATCGAGGGAACCTTAGAGCGCACCTTCTTGTTTAATTTCACAAAAAATGCTTAAGTTATCATTCATATCTGTTTTTATAAAAAAGGAGCCTCGAATGATAAAGAAAGTAACTATCAAAAACGTACTCGTAACTTTGGTGCTTACAATGCTTAGCACCACAAACCCCATTTTAATCAATAGTTCCACCACACCCCAATGGACGTACCAGACAATCAGTGCCGGCACATTGGATGGAAGCTTTGGTGGTGGTGATGGTAAGGTTACTACTAATATAAATGGCGGTGATATTGCTTATGGAGTAGCTATTCAATCTGATGGTAAGATAGTTGTTGTAGGTGAGAGTAACAGTAGTTTTGGGGTTGCACGTTATAATACTGATGGCTCTTTAGATACTAGTTTTGATACTGATGGCTTTTTAACTACTAATTTTGGTAGTGTTGATGCTGCTTATGGAGTAGCTATTCAGTCTGACGGTAAGATAGTTGTATCGGGTAATAGTGGTAATGATTTTGCTGTAGCACGTTATAATACTGATGGCTCACTGGATACTACTTTTGATACTGACGGCAAACTAACTACTGATATTGGTAGTAGTAGTACCGATGTTGCTTATGGAGTAGCAATCCAAGCTGATGGTAAAATAGTTGTAGTTGGTGATAATGGAAGTGACTTTGCTGTAGTGCGTTATAATACTGATGGCTCACTGGATACTACTTTTGATACTGACGGTAAACTAACTACTGATATTGGTACTGCTACTGCAGATACTGCTCGTGCTGTAACAATTCAAACAGATGGTAAAATAGTTGTAGTTGGTAGAAGTGCGAATGACTTTGCTGTAGTTCGTTATCTAAACGACATTCCACCACTTAAACAAATTGCTTCAAACGGCAATGGTGGTATAGCAGGGTAGTTAGTTTTTAATCGAGACTATGAACAACGTCTTCCATGAGCTTAGTTGCTTGTGGAAGGCGTTTCTTTTTGTTTTTCTTTAAGGAGTCTCTCGATACAACCGCCTTTGGCGCCCACTCGAGATGAACCCTTCGATACAATTCTTAACAGAATCACTCAGGATGTACTTTATACTTTGTTGTTATTACTATGAAGATTAATTGGTTCATCCCGAGTGGTTTTTGAGTTGTAACGATAAAATTGTATCGATGAACCCTTAGGGTGCCCAATCTTGATACATTTAATAAAAAAATAAATTTAAAAAAATAAAGAATGTTAACAGAGCAGTATTTATTGCTATTAGTGATACTATTTATTGACAAACTGAAACAAAATGTAATATATTTATAACTGTAATGATACTTGTAGAAAAAAAGGGGGTTAGAATGAAAGTAGTAAAAGTTATGTTAGTAATGTTATTGGCAGTGGTGCCAATGCAAGCAAAGAATAGTTTGATAAAGATGACCAAAGCATATCATCACAAAGGGACGATGACAGATAAGTTGGTATTTTATTTCTCTCAGAGACCAATCTGTACATACGTCCCGTCTCTTTCTGCTACGGGGAAAGATGGAGAGCAAGTTCCGGTTAATGAAAATGGCCATGTTGAACTTGAGTTCTTTTTGCCTATTACGCAAGCAGACAAGAAACCACAAAAGTTTTTAACACAGCTGGGTGCAACGGATAACGATTTGTATCGTGTGCGATTTGACCAAGATTATGCAAAAGGTGGTTTAACGTGCCATGTGGTGTTCCGTCCCGAAGAGATTGGGTTTCATCAAGAGTCGTTTAATGCTATTACGGGTGAGTATGCGCTTGCGTTCTCTTTTTTAAAGCGTAAAACGATGCAAGAAATTAATAAAAATCTTGGGCCCCTAATTAGATCTGCACAGGTAAAAAAAAAGCAAATATCGCGCTTGACTGCGGGCATGGTGAGCATGACCCGGGTTTTGTAATTGGTAACGTTAAAGAAAAAGATATTAATCTACAGATTGGTTTAAAGACGGCACACGTACTTAAGCAGCAAGGATATAACGTTTTTTTAACCAGAGACTCAGATAAATTTATTGCGCTTGATATGCGTACAACACAAACCAATAAACAGCCAAAGATCGATCTTTTTGTTTCTATTCATGCCAATGCAGCTAAAAGCCCTAAAATATCAGGGATAGAAACATTTTGTATGCAACCATCTTTGTTTAAGCAAGAGCTAAAAATTATGAATAAACATGAACATACAAGGCATACAGCTTCAACGCGTGCTCTACATGGAAAAAGTAGAAAGCTTGCCATGGCGGTACAAAGCCATGTTCTTACTCATGCACGCAAACATAATAAGCAGGTGGTAGACAGAAAGGTAAAATATTCACCAGCACAGGTACTTATGGGGCTAGAGGCTCCTGCAGTTCTTGTTGAACTTGGTTTTTTATCTCATCCTGGCGAACGTAAGCTGTTGCAATCTGATACATATCAAAAATCTCTAGCACAGGGTATTTATAAGGGAATCGAAACTTTTTTACAATAACCTTTGCGTAACCGTAATCTGAGTGCTATTTTAATTAAATGATGCTATAATTTTTTGAATATGCAATCTAGATACTATTACGAGGGCTTTTGTGCTAACCGATGTTTGGCAAGATTTTCTTTCTATTGTTCGCCAAGAGGCCGGAAGCCGTGTTGTTGAGACATGGTTAAAAGCGGTAAAGATTGCCCATTGGAGCCCGGAAGAAAAAGCGATCAGTATCGAAGCACCCAATACCTTTGTTAAAGAATGGATTGCAAGCAAGTATTTGCAACTGTTTCAAACCCATTTAGCACGTCTTTTGCATGTTGATGCACTCAAAGTCACTTTTACAAGTTCTACCGAAAATAAGAGCGAAGAACATAAGAAGAATTCTGTGTTTGCGCTTCCTTTGTCTAAAAAAGGTATTCCGGGAAAAATTAAAAATGCACTCACTTATAAAACACGTAAAAATTATGGACATTTAAATCCAAGTTATACGTTCGAAACGTTTGTAGTTGGACCAAGTAATTCACTTGCTTATGCTGCTGCATGTTCGATTGTAGATAACCCTGGGGATCAATATAATCCCTTTTTTCTCTATGGTGGTTCGGGGTTAGGTAAAACGCATTTGTTGCATGCAATGGGTAATGCCATTCAAAAGCGAGATAGTAAAGCGGTGGTATTTTATCAAACAACCGATCGATTTGTGAACGAATTTATTTCTGCAATTCGTTTTAATAAAATTCATTTGTTTCAGCAGCGGTATCGTATGATTGATGTATTGTTGCTCGATGACATTCAGTTTCTTTCTAACAAAGAACAAACACAAGAAGCGTTTTTTCATATTTTTAATTCGCTCTACGATGCACGCAAGCAAATTGTTTTTTCGAGCGATCTGTTTCCACGAGACATAAAAGGGTTGGCCGAACGTTTGTGTACTCGTCTTGAATGGGGATTGGTAGCAGATATTCATAAGCCGCACTTAGAAACTAAGATAGCTATTTTAAAACGCAAAGCTCAAGTACATAACGAAGATTTGCCAGATGATGTTGCAGAGTTTATAGCGCAACATGCACTTTCTAATGTGCGAGAACTGGAAGGTTCTTTGGTTCGCGTTCTTGCATTTTCTTCTTTAACTAAGCAGTCACTTTCTGTTGAACTTACACGTAAAGTATTGTATCGAGAACCTGCTGCTAAGAAAAAAGAAGCTATAGGTTTTGATCGTATTTCCTCTTGTGTATGTAGGCATTATTCCTATCGATTATCTGATTTACGTTCTAATAGTAGAGCAAAAGATCTTTCGTTTGCTCGTCAATTAACAATGTATTTGATGAAAAAGATGACTCAGAAGTCGTTACGAGAGATTGGGGGCTTTTTGGGAAGGAAAGACCATTCAACTGTGATACATGCTTTTGATAGAGTACAAGAGAATGCCGAAAAAGACAGTGCTCTACGTTCGACCATTCGAAGACTCGAAGAAGAAATTTTACGTTAAAGTCTTTAAAAAAAGGAACGAGTATGAATAAGCACAGCTATCTTACGATAGTCCTGGCCATGACTTGTATGGCTCAATCACACACTGTTTTTAACGAGTCTCTCGACAATTTTATTATACGCATGACCAAAGACAGGATAGAGCAAGAAGGCTTTAGGGCTTATTATAGTAATTTTCTAGACCGTCAAAGTAGGCTGCCCACAGGCCGTAGACAAAAACGTTTGCGTCGACTACGGATGGATGGTTTAAGCAGTTTGGCACTCAAAGAGAAAAAACAATATCAAATGCTTGCTGACTTTAAAGAAACCGATATCGATAATCAATCACGCAACACACGTCTTTTCTTAGTTCGCTATCGCTTATATGAAGATTACGAACAACACAAAAATACACGCCATGTATATTTCTTGCATAAAGCAAAAGTTGCCTTTAATGACGTAAGCAACAAGATTAGTTCTTTTGTTTCTACTGTTAAACACACGGTGATGAGTTAAATCTTCATCGAATCATCCTGCCGTGTCCGGCGAAGCTTTATGCGAAGCCTGGGAGTGAATATGAACAATGTGAGTCACCCTGCCGATGAAACAGAAAGCAGTGTACAAGAGCCTAGTAATAAAGAAGTAGAAACACAATCAAATACGGCACTGAGTGAAGAAATGAATCCAATTAAAACTTCTTATGGAACCGTTAATTTTGACCAAAACGGAGCTAAAATTTCTGCGCGTCAAGGTGCTGGATGGAGAGAAAGAAATTTTGGAGTTTCTAAATATAACCAAACACGAGCACTCGAGAAAGCTCATACTCAACTGTCTAAGAGTCCTTCTGATAGTCGATTAGAATCTATTAATCAACATAAGCGTTCGGTAAAATCGTTATTAAGTAAACAAGGTAATGTAACGATACCTACTCAAGATGGTAGTGTTAGTTTTAATCATTCAGAAGATAGGACAAATTTTACGGTAGTTCCAAGATTGCGTAGATCATGGAGAGATTGGATGAGTGATACAAGTGACCAAACTCGACAAAAAGAACAAAAACCTTTGAATCAAGTAAAAAATATGATGAATAAGTATTCCAATAAAAACGAAGATACTGTGAGAAAAAAACATGCTCTTTATTGGGGGAGTGCAAAAAATACTTTTCCTTCTGGTGAAAAAGGTGCTCTAACATCTACAAGAGGAAATGCGGATATAATAGAACCCTTAAGCAACGAAGAATTGATCAATCAAGTTAATGGCACTCAATTACCTAAACAAGAAGGTGGATTGAGGCGTTTGCAGGATACCCTTAACTTTGAGGCTAAGTATCACGAGGGTAGAGGTGATACATTTGTTAATAAGGCATACACAGATAAAATAAAACAAGTTAATACGAAAATAAACAATTTTTCTTCAGAATCAAGGTAATGCAAACGGGGTTTGTGGATGTTTCTGCAGATCCCGTCTTTCTTGTTTAGTCCTTCCAAATCGATCTTTGCAATACTTGGTAAACAAGTGCAAATACCACGAAGTGTACGACGTCATCCGCGGGCGTTCTTTAAACCCACCCATGGTTGGAAAATGCTCAGTGTCGATAATAGCAATCTTGCCAGTGCCTTTTTCTTCTAAAAAGTTGTTGATGTGTGGATCTATGCGGCATAAAAAGTAATTGCTTAAGTCTATAGCAATGCGTCGATCTTTTTTATTAGAAATCTTAAATTCTCTTTCTGCATCAATGTAATCGGCAACAATTGCATAAACACCTGGCATGTGAGTGGTAATCTTTTTGTGGTTTCCAATGCCATAACCATCTAAGCGAATCCATCGATGATTGTCGGGAACCCAAAACCATTTACGTGGCAGAGTTACTTTTTTTGACCAGTAAGAGCTTTCTTCTAAACGGTTTTGTAGAGAAAGGGCATTTTTGATACGAGTAAAACCGAGCAAGTGACGCGTTGCGCCTCCACTAATAACAAAAATACAGTGAGGTTCAAAACCTTTGTTGTAGGGGCGTACAAAGCTACGAGGGGTTTCCATAAACAATTTAACCACAAAAGGGTGTTTTTTATGCTTAACAACAATTAAGCCAGCTTGCTTATGAAAATTAAAGTCTCGTTTTTTTAATATTTCAAAATCTTTAAATTTCTTTTTTTTGGCACAAACTTCTTTAAATAAGTGTGCAATGTCTTTTTTAAATTCTGAGCCAACTATGGATTGTTTTGGTTGGTTTCTGATGGATACTGTACCATCCGGGAACGCATTATTTTTAAAGTGTTTTTTATCAAAGGTCTGAAACAGCGGGTATAACTCAAGATGAGAATCTTTAAGCATATAGATTTTTTCTCCAGTCGTGCGTTTGTCCCATTCGGTAGTAATAGTTGGCACGCGAGAATCGTGCTTACGAAATGGGCTTCTTGCTTGAAGAGAAAGATAAGCAGTGCATGCTAGAAAAAAGTAGAAGTAATACCTTAACTTTTTCAAGAAATTTCCTTAGGTTAAGTTTAAAAATTTTGCAACAATGATAATAAATAGGGTATAAACCCTATAGTATAAAGTAAATACATTGATTTTCCTAAATATTGATTTTTGCATTATGAATGCCGTATTCTCTTACCTATTAATAAAAACAGTTTTACAAAGAGAGGAGGGGGGATGGAAAAAAAAGATAAAAACAGAGAACAAGAGGTCTTGCTCTGTGTAACAAATCTTCCTGAACAGATAGTTAAGCTTCATGGACAAGAAAACATGCTCGAATTATTGCTTCATGCAATGAGTCAAAAAAATTGTTTTAACTTTTCAAAAGCAGCTTATTTTATAGATAATCCAGAATTTGATCACCTCAAGGGTGTGGCTGGAGTGCATGAACCAGAAGCGTACGATAAAGATCATTGGAAAGATCCACAAGAATTTAGTGATCATATGAACCGTGCACCTTTTAATAATCAAGTTCGGCAAATGATGCTCAAAAGTATTAAAAAGAACAGTCATTCAGAAAAAGAAGTAGTAAGTGAACTTTCTAAAGAACTCGCGTTTAAAAATTTCCACTATCTTTCTTGGCCAGTTAAATATAATAATCACGGTCTTTTAATTTTTGAAACAGAACAAGATGAACATGATCAACTTAAAGAACATTTAGAGTCAGGAGTACATTTATTTGGATTCTGTCCTGTGTTTTGAGTAGGTAGATTTGTCACAAATAACTGTATTGTTTGCTTACCGTACAGTTATAAAAATAAATTAGACTATTGCAATTAGAATTTTAATTATTGTATCATTGTCCAAA
>JBLICC010000036.1:0-8793 GCA_047631715.1 Alteromonas naphthalenivorans | reverse complement strand
AAGTATCTGTTTTGGCGGGGTCAATATTTTCCCATATTTCTCTAGTCCTAGCCTTATAATTGTATCGATAAATTCCATTGGCTTTATTCCAATCTCGGCAGCTTGGTGAAAAATGCAGGTTGCGGGGGTCATGCCAGGAAGGGTATTAATCTCTAAAATGATAATACGTTCTTTGCTGGTAGGGCTTTCTTTTGTTGTTTGGTAAAAGCAATCGATACGTGCATATCCAGAACAGCCAAGAGCTTTATATCCCTGGACTACTGTTTGTTGTACTAGTCCTAAAGCTTCTTTTTTTAAAGGCGCAGGTGTTTGATTTTCTCCAGCTCCCGGCAAAAATTTTTCTTGAATGCTTAAAACTTCACCAGATACAATTGTCTGACTAGGAGGTAGGGCTTGTGGTATATTGTTGCCAATTACGCCTACTGTTAGCTCCATGCCATCTATAAACTCTTCTAGAAACACATAGGGTTTATTTTTTTTAAACATTTCATTGATAGTTAGCTCTATCTGTTTAATCGTTTTTATTTTTTCTACCATTGTGCTGCAGCCATCATCATGTGGTTTTGCAATAAGCGGTAGGGCGAGCTCTATTTGTACGCTTTTGAGTATGTTCTTTTTATTACACTCCCACTCTTCTTTAGAGATTAATACATTTCTGGGAACATCAAAGCCTTGAGCAGCAAGAAACTTATTTGTTTCAAATTTGTTCATACACAAAGCACTTGCGGCAACGCCAGAACCGTTATAGGGCAGTCCGAGCATTTCTAGCGTTCCTTGCACAGAGCCATTTTCTCCTGCTCCACCATGCAAACCAATAAAAATAAAATCGAATTGTTCGGGCAAAGAACCCCAGGTTATTTTTGTAGATCTATCTAAATCGTTCTCTATTTCTGTAGTTGAGTTATGAACTAAGAGTTTTTGTGTGAGAGGGTAGAGCTCTATCTTTTTATCAACAAATAGAGGTGTTGCTTGGTAATATTGAGAAGAGAGCTTATAAAAAATATTTCTTCCAGACTCTAACGATATTTCTTTTTCGTTACTTGTTCCGCCTAAAAGAATGCCAACGCGTAATTTTTTAGTATTCATAATGTTCTTTTGTTTAACAGATGTTTTTTGTAATCCAGAAGTATGTAATTCTGTTTCTATTAAATGATTAATAATGTCTGTGTGACTCATGCCTATTTCTGCGGCTTGATTAAAAAAGAAGCTTGATGGTGCCATGCCAGAAAGAGTATTAGGATCAATTATCACAATAGTGCCGTCTTTTTTTACGAATCCATCGATACGAGACATTGTTGTAAAGTGCAAGGCTTGAGTTGTTTTTAAACAGATTGTTTGGATGTCTTTTAAAACTTTGTTTGAACAGCGAGCAGGGGTAAACTTTTGTGCACGGCCTGGCATATACTTTTGTTCGTAATCATGAATATGAGATCCTTTTTCTATGACCACTTCTGTAGGAGGAAGCGATATTGGTTCCCCGGTTATTTTATCAAAAAGCGTGATACAAGAGAACTCCATACCTTCTATTTTTTCTTCTATTAAAACGGATTGCTGTTCTTCTGTGTGAACATCACGTGCTTTAATAAGTGCAGGCAAGAGTTCTTGTTCGTTAAAAACAACAGATATTCCTAAACTGGAACCTTCTTGATTTGGCTTTATAATCAAAGGGAAATCAAGATTGTTTTTCTGTAAATAAACAATCAAGTCCTTTGTGTTTTCTTTAATATGATCTGGTTCTATCGTTATGCTGTTAGGGGTTACAACATTGCTATGAGTAAGGATTTTTTTCTGTAGAGTTTTGTTCATACCAAGGGCGCTTCCTAAAACCTTAGTGCCTAAGTAGGAAATGCCAAGAATTTCTAAAAATCCTTGTAGGGTGCCATCTTCTGCGTATCTGCCGTGCACAGCAATATACATAAAATCAATTATATTTTTTAAGTCATCCCAAGTTATTTTTTTGGTTTCTTTTTCTAATCGATGTTCAAAATCACTTATTTTTCCACGATATAAAAATCGCCAAGGCAAAATAAAAAGCTTGTTGTTTAATGTTTGAAAAATAGGAATAATATCATAGGTGTGTGCGTCAAGATGATCACAAATTGTTCTTCCAGAATTAAAAGAAACTTCTCTTTCTATAGACATTCCACCCATCAAAACGCCAACTCGTAACTTGCTCATGTATGCTCCTAAAAGTTATTTGTGAATCAGTATATCGAACAAAGAGAGATTTATTAATTTTTTTTAATGCGGTATACTTATAAGAATTATTTATGTTTTATATATTAGTTAGGAATGTACATGAAAAAACTACTTTTTTTTGCGGCAATAAATATTCTAGTAGGACAAGTTATTGCATCTGACTCTGTGTTAAGTGATAGCAATTCTTTTCCTTCTGTTTCAATTTCTTGCGCCTTGGATTTAGCAGGTTTGCCAAAAGCGCCTAAAAGCTTTAATCGCAAGAGTAATTTTTTATCAAATCGTAACTTTGCTTTGAATGGAGTTTCTATACAGCAAAAAGTAATAGTTTTAGCGACAAGGGCTAAAATTGACGAAAGAGTATCATTTCCTAAAGCAATAACAGGCCCAAGGTTTCGATCCGCAGGTAATACACCATTAGTTTTCTTGGGGAGTCGACATTTTTGCGCTATTGAAGCAAAATAATTATTAGAATTGTCTATTTAGCGGGTCATTTGTAGCAGAGGAACTTTGTGAATCATAATAATTTGATATGGATTGATCTTGAAATGACGGGACTAGATCCAGTCAAAGATAAAATTCTTGAGATTGCCACTATTGTTACCGATAGCGAATTAAACATTATCGAAGAAGGCCCGGTTATTGTTATTAATCAGTCTAATGAGTGTTTAAAGGCAATGGATCCATGGTGTACAAAGGTTCATGGCAAGAGCGGGTTGCTACAAAAAGTTGTTGATTCTGATACAACAGAAGAACAAGCACAAGAACAAACATTGGATTTTTTATATAAACATTGCCGACCAGATAAATCACCTTTGTGTGGTAACTCTGTATGGATGGATAGGTTTTTCTTTTTACATCATATGCCAGATTTGTATAAGTTTTTAAACTATCGAACTGTTGATGTGAGCTCTATTAAAGAGGTGGCCAAACGTTGGTATCCAGAGAGCCCCGCGCTTGATTTTAAGAAAAAAGGGAATCATCGCGCGCTTGATGATATCCGTGAATCTATCGAAGAGCTAAGGCATTACAAAGACTGTTTCTTTGTTGCGGATTAATTTAATGGGTGTGGCGTAAAGAATACAGAGCTTCGGAAGTCGCTTTGTTTTATCGATTTAAAAGCTTTGATCAAGGCGCTAAAGTCTTGAGCTTTTAAATAAATCTTTTTGCTAAATACTTTTTTAACTTTAGACACAGGTGGCTCTGTTGGTCCCAACACAGTCACTGTTCTAAGTTTGAGTAACTGAGCAGCAATAGTAAAAGCTTCTTGTTCGGTAGTTTCTTCTTTAGCATGTTTAATTTCTATTTCAGCTAGTCTTGCCATGGGTGGATAGTTTACCAGCCTGCGTTGTTCAATTTCTTTTTGATAAAATTTTAAATAATCAGTTTCGGTTAAGTAATTAAAAACAGGATGGTTAGTCATTGTTTGAACAATAACTTTGCTATCGGGGCGTTGCCTGCCAGCACGGCCAGCAACTTGAATAAGCTGTTGTAGTACTGTTTCTTGTCCGTTGTAAAATGGAAAGTTTAAATTAATGTCACCCCAAATTACACCAACTAAAGTAACATTTGGAAAGTGATATCCTTTGGTGATTGTTTGTGTTCCAACTAAAATATCAAGTTCTTGATTTTCGAACTGTGTAATAATTTGTTGCCATAATTTTTTGTTTACGGTGGTATCCATGTCCGCTCTCGCAATACGAGCAGAAGGAAACATTCGCTGTAAGATAGTAACCAATTGTTGGGTGCCAATGCCTTTTTTTAAAAACTCTGTTTTTTGGCATTCGGGGCAAGAGGTTGGTTTTAATTCTGAATATGAACAGTAGTGGCATTTTAAATAATCATCAGCATGTAGTGTTAAACTAACCGAGCAAGATCTGCAATTAAATATATGAGAGCATGATTTGCATTGTAAAAAGAAGCAGACTCCGCGTCGATTAAGAAATACTAAACTTTGTTCTTTTTTTTGTAATCGATCAGTAATGGCACTTTTAAGTTGGTCACTAATCCAAAAACATTTGCGTTGTTTTTTATCGGTTAAGAGCACTTTTTGTATTACAGGAAACGCGCCAGCAAATCGTTTTTTGAGCTGAAAAAGTTTCCACCCTCGATGTTTTACATTATACAGAGATGTTATGGATGGTGTTGCTGACCCTAATACAATGGGAACTTTATAAAGTTGTGCTCGCAATAGTGCTGCATGTTTAGTATTGAGTTTTGGATGTTTTTTTTCTTGGAACCCAGACTCATGTTCTTCATCAATAATAATCACACCAAGATTTGAAAGAGGTAAGAGTACTGGTAAATGTACTCCTAGAATAAGTTGTGGGTAGCCTTCAAGAGCATACTTCCACAAAAGTTTTTTTGTTTTTGCGCTCGTTGCACTATGAAAAGAAACGATAGGTATTTCGATTGGTAGTTGTGCACGCAGTAAGCGTTCAAACTGCACAGCAAGAGAAACTTCTGGCAGCAGTAAAAGTGCACTCTTTTTTTCTTTAAATGCTTGTAGGATAAGTTTCTTATAAACTTCTGTTTTGCCCGAACCAGTAACCCCATGCAACAGTGTGGGTGTGTACACTTGTTCTGTTATTTTTGGAGATAAAAAATCAACTACAGATTGCTGTTCATTGGTAAGTTGTACTTCTGTGTGTTGTTCGGATTTTTTTTGTTCAGGAAGCTCAAGTGTATTATTTTGTTTAATAAAACTATGTATGCGCCTTATAAAACTAATTTCTTCTATTACATGGTACTGTGCAAGTTTTTCTATAAAAGTGTAGTAATTTTTATCTTCAGGGAAAGCTTCTATGCTCTCTGCCTCTCGAACCTTGAAGGCAACTTTGGGATCTGTAGTATGTGTTTTTAGAACAAAAGCAGGCACAATAGCATTACGCATAGGGACATTAACAATAGTTCCCTTGGCGAGATTCTGCCATATACTTGGAGCCCGGTAAAGAAGCGGTTTTGGAAAACCTGAAAGTAATCTTACATCTATATACATAATAATCAGTCTAGCAGATTTTACAGCAAGAGCTGCTTTTTTATTTATTTGTTAGGTTGTTGTATACTATGGGAAATCCCTTCTACTAAAGGAAACCCCATGGATATAAATTCTAAAAATACTCTTTTTCTTATCGACGGATCTTCATTTTTATACCGTGCTTATTATGGTTTGCGTCCAATGCATACGCATGATGGACAGCCAGTGCAAGCAGTCTATGGTTTTTGTCGCATGATTAAAAAATTAATCGACCAATTTGGTCCAGAGCATATGGTGCTGGTCTGGGATAGTAAAGGCAAAACAGAACGACACGAAATTTTTCCTGAATATAAAGCAACGCGGCAAGCTCCTCCTAGTGACTTATTTGAACAAAAAGAACATATTGTTGAGTTTGCAAAAGCTATTGGCTTGCATCAACTTGCGCAAGTAGGCATAGAGGCAGATGATCTTATGTACTCTCTCGCCAAAGAATGGGAAGCCGTCGACAAAAACGTACTTGTTATAACATCTGATAAAGATATGGGGCAGATGTTAAACGGTAATATTACAATGTTTGATACGTTTAAAGATTTATTTATTACTCCAGGAGTATTTGAAGAAAAATTAGGATTTGCTCCTAAAAAAGCTTCGTTCTATTTTTCACTACTAGGAGATGCATCAGACAATATTCCAGGGGTTAAGGGAATTGGTAAAAAAGGTGCTCTAGAGCTTGTATCTGAATTTAAATCCCTAGAAGATTTATATGATAATCTAGAAAATGTAACTGTTAATCGTTTAAGAAATGCGCTTGAAAAAAGTAAAGACAATGCATTTTTAAGTGAAGAATTGTTTTTATTGCGCAAGCATTCATTAGAATATACGTATGAAAATTTACAGTTTGATCCTACTGGTTGGTCTGGCGCTCGTGGGTTATTTGAAGCGCTTGGCTTTAAAAGTTTGCTTCGTGGCATGGCACAAGCCGGTAGCCCTGTACGAAAAGTTAAAACATCTCAAGAGCGTGGGTACCAGTTTATTTGTGTAAATACACAAGAGCTTTTAGATCGAGTGGTAGCAGAAGCAAAAGAAGCAAAACTGTTTGCATATGACACAGAGGGTGTTGGAACTAACGCAGTTGATCTTAATATGATTGGGCTTTCTATTTGTACTCAGGTAGGCATTTCCTATTATATTCCGTTTGGTCATAATGAGGGACTACAGCTTGATCGAGAGTATGTTTTAGAAAAATTAAAGCCAATCTTTGAAGATTCAGATATTAAAAAAATTGCGCATCATACAAAATTTGATCAAATGGTTATGTCTCAGCACGGCATTAAAGAACAAGGGATGATTTTTGATACTATTTTGGCAGCAAATCTGGTTAAAAATGAATGGCAAAAGAATGCTCTTAAAGAAATATCTTTTCACTACTTAGATGAAGCAATGTGGACGTTTAAAGAGATAGTAAATAAACGAGGCCGTAAAGACTTTGCAGAAGTGCCGATTGATGAAGCAACTGAGTATGCTGCTGCAGATTCGCATCAAACATTTAAATTATATTTTGTTTTAAAGCCGCTTCTTAAAGAGAAGAACTCAGAAAAGATTTTCTATAATATAGAAATGCCGCTTCTCGATGTTTTGGTTGATATGGAGTTGCGTGGTATTTATTGCGATGCGTCAGTGCTTAAAGAACTTGATATAACGGTTACCAAGCAATTAGAAGAAATATATAGAACAGCAACTAGCTTGCTTGATCCTCAGTTTGAAAAAATAAACTTTAGTTCTTCTAAGCAAGTTGCACATTTATTATTTGATTATTTAAAGCTTCCGCCAAAGCGTAAAAATGCAAAAGGTGATGGTTATTCTACCGATAACGCAGTGCTTATGGAGCTTGCAAAAGAACATCCAATACCAAGTTATATTATTCAGTATCGAGAGCTATTTAAATTAAAAACAACATACATCGATGCTTTGCCAGAATATATTGATAAAAAATCTGGACGTATTCATACCGATTATTCGCAAATCCGTGTAGCAACAGGAAGACTCTCTAGCTCTAATCCTAATTTACAAAATATTCCAGTTGATGGTTTAGGAAGCACTGTTCGCATGGCGTTTAAGCCGCAAGGTGATAATGTATTTTTATCTGCCGATTATTCACAGATAGAATTGCGCGTGCTTGCACATCTGTCTCAAGATCCTAATTTGTTACAGGCCTTTAAAAATGGTCATGATATTCACGCAGAAACTGCAGCAAAGATTTTTGATATTCCCTTGGGAAAAGTAACAACAAGAGAGCGTTCTGTAGGTAAACGTATTAACTTTAGTATTTTGTATGGCTTAACTCCCTATGGTTTATCTAAAGATTTAGATATTCCGGTAGGCGATGCAAAGAAGTATATTGATGCGTACTTTGCGCAGTATCCAAAAGTTCGCCAATGGATGGATTCGGTTATTGAGCAAGGCAAAGAGAATGGATATGTGACAACAGTCTTTAGGCGTCGTCGACCTGTACCAGGGCTCAAAGAGCGCAATAAAAATCTTTATGATCTTGCATGCCGTATTGCGGTTAATACTGTGGCGCAAGGGACAGCTGCTGAAATTATGAAGATGGGAATGTTGAAAGTTTTTTATGCGCTTAAGAAAAAAAACTTAGATGCGCATATTCTATTACAAATTCATGATGAAATTCTTTTAACGGTTGCAAAGGGATCTGAGCAAGAAGTGCAGAAGCTTGTGACAGCAGAACTAGAATCAGTTGTTGATTGGGGCGTAAAGCTTTCTGTGGATACTCATTTTGGTAATAACTGGAAAGAAGCAAAGTAGACTTTTTAGTTTAATTCTTGTAATCATTGTCAGAATCAAAGTATAACAAAGTATTAGTTTTTTAATTTCGCTCAGGGATGTCTGCGGGGGCAACAGGGACGCATAGGGGCTAAAATGAAAAAAAGAATACTTGTTTGCTTAAGTATTTGTTCGTTCGTACTTGCCAGTGAGTCTGAGCGAGCAACTTCTGCACCCCCAATAATTGAGAGCATACAAACAAAAAATAACGGTGGATTTCAATCTTTGGTTGCTCTTGCCCAGGCTCACGCACGCAATACGAAAGTTGCTCCTGCGCCAAATCCGGTACCACCTTTAAAAAGAGGTAAGCCTCCACAAATGCCAGTTGTGTTACCGGTGCATCGAGATATTTCTAAAACAGCCGGATCTATACGTTTGTTTATTGATACGCCTCCAGAGAAACGTAAATATTCTTTTTCTTTTACAGTGGGGCCAGAAGAATCGGATGAAGAACCGAAAGAACAATCAAACACACAAGATAAAGTAAAAGCTTTGGGTGAAAAAGTATTAGCCCTTAATCAAGAGACTGAGGGTGAAAATAATATAGAAGAAGAAGAGGGTGATGAAGGCGAAGATTTGAATAAAGAAACCTCGTGTGCTCAAACGTGCGCTACGGGGGTTGTAGGAGCTGGTAAATTTATTTGTCGTCTTGTAGCAGCAGTTCTCTGCTTATAGAAAATAAAGAGGCTAAATTGCTTAAAAACTTTTTATTCATATGGTATTCTGGAAAGAGTTAAAATGTATTATTTAATAAACAAAGGTTAGAGTATGGAACAACA
>JBLICC010000035.1:0-9165 GCA_047631715.1 Alteromonas naphthalenivorans | reverse complement strand
ATTGTTCTCGTTCTTTTTCGAACGCAGAACAAAGCAAAAGTGCACCATGCTTATTTGGATAGGTCTGTTTAATAAGATTGAGTAACACTTTTCTTCGTGCAACATACGCAGCACATTCCTCATGAGAACTCGCAACCATATCAATCATTCCTTTTCTAAAAAGGTCTTCTTTCTGAAAGAGCTTTATATACTGTTAATTTATCCATTAATTCAAGATTAGAACCCACAGGAATTCCTCGCGCAAGACAAGAGATTGCAATATCACTATCTTTTAATCTACGTGCAATAAATGCAGCTGTTGCTTCTCCCTCTGGAGTTTGATTTGTCGCCAAAATAATTTCTTTAATTTCAGGAGTTAATCGCACAAGCAATTTATCTATTGAAAGATCTTCGGGACCAATACCATCAAGCGGACAAATCGCTCCACCCAAAACATGATATAAACCTTTATACCCATCAGTTTTTTCGATACTCAACAACTCTTGCCATGTCTCTACCACACAAATAATTGTTTTATCTCGCCTAGCATCTGAACAGAATACACATGATCTATTTTTTTCTTGCCATACACAACACTGTTCACAAGCAATAATGTTTTTACGTGCTTCTAAAAGTGCTGTACAAAAACGTTGTATTTTTTCATCATCTGTAGTCAAAAAATAGGTCGCTACTTTATACAAATTTTTTGATGCTAAAAAAGGAACCTGCTGCAAATTTTTACAAAGTTGTGCCAATGATGGAAGTTTATGAATCATAGATTAAAGAGCCTTTTGCAACTGTGTTTGACCAAACTGTAACAAGAAAGTAGTTGCAAAGTATAATGTTACGCCTGCAGACATTGTAGCCATAAATGATCCAAATACAAGGGAAACTGCCAATTGTGGAAATAAATTCTTCATATCTTTTTTCCCTGGACCCATTAATGCACTTCCTACAAAACCAATAAATGCTATCAAAGGCAAAACATAATAAGGATCAGGTAATGAAAGATCTTTAATCCAAAAAATAAATGGAGCTCGATACAATTGAATAGAATTATTCAGCGCACCCATAAGACCCCAAAAAAATGGCATCTGTAGCAATACTGGCAATGCACATCCAAGCATACCTCCCATACCATGTTTTTGCATATGCTCAATACGTGCTTGTTCTAATTTTTCTGGATCATGTTTATACTTTTGCGAAATATATTCTTGTTGTTTTTGGTTTGCTTCGAATTTTTTTCGTGATTTTTCACCATTAATATTAAACGGTAACAAAAGTAAACGAATTAAAATCGTTACTATAATAATCGCCCAACCATAGTTATGCGTATATGTTTCTATAATATGCAGTAACTTTAACACTAACTTACTAACAAAAGAGAACAACCCATAATTTAGTATCTTATCTAAACGACTATCAACAAGGCCCATTGCCGATGGCTCTTTTGCACCAAAATAAAACGATACATTCCACGTTGTTTCTTGCTCAATAGGCTTTGCTTCTAAAAACGATAGTAAGCATTTATCAACAGATTTATAATAAGCACGTTGCGCAAAATTGTGTGCATCTTTAACCATTATAAATGCAAAATACTTATCTGCTGTTCCAAACAATGTTGGATTTACAAACCCTTGACTAAAATTAACACTTCCTGCTGCAATTTGCTTAAATTTATTATTACTCGCAATAACATTCGCGGTAACAGTATCTTCTTCTTCTAACGCTTGCAAATACGGTGATGGCCATACAAGTCGCGGCTGTATTAATTTTTGAGGCTTTATAGTCAACTCAAAATCAATTTTGTGTAAATGTTTATCAACCGTAAATATTTTTTTAATAGTTGCAGCACTTGTTTTAGATTCATATACAACTTGTACGCTATCTTCGTTATCTTGCTGACTCACCAATTTATAGTAATACGGCGTCTCATCTTCGAGCGCTACTAAGAATGGCTGTTGCTCTCTATCTACAGCATTTTTTGAATTCCATACATGAAACGTCTGAGTTTTATGATCCAACTTACGAATAAATGTTAAATCACTAATCGTACCCCCTGCACTAGAAAACGTCATATCTGCATAATCTGTTTTAACGTGTACAGGAGCATCTTCTATCTTTTGCTCTTTATCAATAAAATCTACTTCTAATTGTAAAGGTGCATGCGATGCTATCGTTGTTGCAGCTACAAAACTGCCATCCGGTTGAGCGACTCCAAACCCTCCCCAAAATAATTTAAATAAGATAACTGTTCCGAGTACTAACGAAGTAGTTCCGAGAAGTTCTCGTATACTCATGCGTTTGATCCTTTGTGTTTAGACATATACTGATTCTGAGACATATAAAGGCCTCAAGTGTATCAAGAACAAAGAGTTTCTGCTAGTCCTTAATAGTACACTTTATGACCAAACTCTTCACTTATTTTACATAAAGTGGTACTTGAAGTATAAGGTACAGTAGTACATGCTCAGAATCATAAAAAAGGGAGCAGGGTAGATGAAGATGCAAAGAAAACAGTTTCGAATTGGAGAACTTGCCAAAAGTCTTGGCGTTAAGCGATTTGTTATTCGTTTCTGGGAAAAAGAATTCAACTTTAATGGACACCGCTCAGAAGGCGGCCAACGTTTTTATGAAGAACGCGATTTAGAACGCTTTAAATTCATTAAAACATTACTTTACGAAAAAGGTTTTACTATCGCGGGAGCAAAAAAACAACTTAAACAAGATGATCCCCCATTTATTGCCTCGCAACGAACCACAATTGATACCGAATCAAAAGTGGAACTCAATAAAAACCTTATTACTTTCAAAAAAACACTTATCGATTTTCGTAAACTCATTTCTTAATGGCAGTTAACATAACTATCTTATTATAAAGGGTTTCTTTTATGAATATACACTCGCTCTATCTTTGGGCATGGGGCGGATCTGCACTGGTTGCAGCTTTTGTAGGCCTTGAAGCGACCGGTTGCAACATACTCAAATCTCTTGGGCTCAATGGCGTTCGCAAAGAATTACAATATCTTGCCGGTGCAGTAGGACTTATGTCTTTATGCGCTTACTGCCTCAAAAATAATGCTGTTCTTGTACAGATTCATGCAATAGGAAGTTGCGTAAATACTACTGTATGGTTAATTAGTGCTATTACTGCTACTAGTGTTGGGTTAGCTGCATTAAAAATCAACATACTAGAATCTCTTAAATTAAATGCTCACCGTAAAACATTGCAATATATTGTAGGCGCAGCTGGTGCATACAGTTTATATTTATATTTTGGAAAATAATTTTTTTAACCCCTTTTTATAAAGGAGTCAACGATGACTGTTGTATCATATCTTGTATATGCATGGCCTGTAACCGCAGTGGTTACTCTATGCACAGGTCTTGCTGCGTTTGGATTTAATGTTCTTAACGTATTGCAACTCGACTCACTACGAAAACCATTACAAATGTTTTCTGGTGTTTGTGGATTAGTTAGTTTGTACGGTTGGTTTGTAGAAAGAAACTTTGTTACTGTAGCATTTTCTGGAAACGCACAACTTGCAAGCGCAACATGGTTTTTAACTGGTTTAGTAGCTCTTTCTATAGGACTTGCAGCTATTGGATTTGATTTAGTAAAAACAGCAAGACTTACTAAATACCGCGCACTGCTTCAATATGCAGCTGCTGCAGTAGGTGTGTACTCTCTTGTTGCATACTTTGGAATGGCGTAAATTCCATTTCTTCTGATATATAAAAAAGGCCCTCATTCTGATGGGCCTTTTTTTACAGCATCTTTTTTTTTGGTTAATCTACCTACTTACACCTAAAGAAAGATTGCAATGTACAAAAAAAATTCTCACATACATTTTATTGGCATCGGTGGCATTGGCATGAGCGGGCTCGCTCAAATTCTTGCCAAACGTGGTTACACTGTTTCTGGATGCGACAACAATAACAATCAAAAAACTATTCATGATGCTCAACAATCTGGTTGCTCCATTGCAGAAGGCAACTTTACAAAAACATGCAAAAATAAAACAATCGATCTTTTTGTGTATACAACAGCTATTAGATCAAATAATCCTGAACTCATGTTTGCGCATCAAAATAATATTAAAACAGTACACAGAGCAAAATTACTTGCCGAACTTATGCGCACACATCATGGCATCGCAATTTCTGGATCGCATGGCAAAACAACTACCAGTTCTCTTATTGCACATCTCTTATTAGAAGCAAATCTCGATCCAAGTATTGCAATAGGAGGCCATTTAAATAGTATTAATAATAATGCTCATCATGGTACAGGAGATTTTTTTGTAGCAGAAGCCGATGAAAGTGATAGATCTATGTGCGAACTTTCACCAAGCTTGGCAGTTATTACTAACATTGACCTTGAGCATTTAGAAACGTATAGAAATTTGCACGACGTTACCCAGACGTTTGAGAAATTTCTTAATAAACTTACTTTTTACGGAAAAGCCATCTTATGTATAGATAGCGAACAAGTACGATCGCTATTACCATTGCAATATAATCAAGCGATTACTTATGGCATTACCCCTACTGCTGACTGGACTGCTAAAAATATTATTCACAGCCCAGACTATTCAACTTTTGATGCTTATTATCAAAACAGCCATAAGGGTCAAATACAAGTAAACTTACCAGGCATTCATAATGTTACTAACAGCCTAGCAGTGCTTGCTGTGGGGCACGAACTTGATATCTCGTTTACCGTACGTAAACAAGCTCTAAAATCGTTCACTGGAATCGATCGACGCTTTACCTTTAAAGGCACATCTAAACAAGGAGCTGCTGTCTTTGATGATTACGGCCACCACCCGCTAGAGATTAAACACACGGTAGAAACCGCCCGTCGAAAAACAAAAGGCAAGATTAGCATGCTTTTTCAGCCTCATCGTTATACACGCACTCAAAAACTATGGGACGACTTTGTTGATATTTTTACCTCAACACCTATTGATTATTTGATTATTACCGACATTTATGAATCGAGCGAAACTCCCATTCCTGGTATTACCAGTAAAGATCTTATTGCAGCTATTAAGCTCAAAAAGCCTTCTCTGCAAGCTTTTTACTTTCCCCTTAAGCCTGGATACCACGAACTTGAAAAAGCAATAAGCTCACAACTCCAAAATGGTGACCTATTGCTGCTACAAGGCGCTGGAAAAGTAAATGATATTTATGCTCAACTCATAAAAAAATAAGCTCAATACCCTATCCTAAATATAAAACTCTTGCATTTCGTTCTTCAAAACTTGTATCCTCAATAGTAATGGATAGTTATTTTAAAAAAAATGGAGAAGAAAAATGAAGAAGAATATATTTTTAGCAATCACGCTTTTGACAGTAAGTGGACTTAGCGCAATGAGTCAAAATTTAAGCACAGGATTAGGAAACACTGGAGGATTTGGAGGAGGAAGCTCTCAAGGCTCAAAACCTATCAAAATATCAGCTGCTGACCAAAACCAAGCAACTGCCGCGGTAAGCTTTCTACGAGATAATCAAGGCGAATTATATTATAAGTTACAAAAAAACAAAGCAGCAGCAACATTCTTTAAGAACTATCAATTACTACATAAATTAAATGCTGAAATACAAAAAAAACAAAATGAGAGCAATAAAATAAGAATTACAGTACAAAACATTACTACTTATGTTCAACGTAATGGTAAAAAAATATGGTACAATCCCACAAAGCAACAAACAACACAGGCTAAAAACATACTCAAGATTCCTGCTATTCAAACAATTTTAGCAAATTTGAAAAAAAATCCTCAAATACAAAATTTTAGTCAAGGTCCTATGTCGGCACAACAAATACAGCAGAACAAGAAATATAATACACTTTATACACAACTCATTACTGCTATAAAACCTCAAATTACTAAACTGTATCCTACTTATTATGCACAACAAAAACAGCTATCAAGCTTACAGAAACAGCAACAGGCTCTTCAAGCATCAATAATGCCAGCTCTTTATAAAGCACTAACAGGAAAAACACCTATAAATGTATGGGAAGACAACAATCAGAAGCTTACAACTGAACTCTTGAATCTTGTTATTGGTAGTCCATCTGGTGCAATTCCAGACAGGGGAACAAAAACAAATGCAGTAAAAGCAGCGGCTAGTATTGCGCGTGGAATATAAGAAGTAAATAAATTTTAAAAAGTGAATAGTTATTTTAATAAAAATGGAGAAAAGAATGAAGAAATTAATTTTAACAATCGTGCTTTTATCAGCCGGCGTAGCAGGTCTACAAGCTGGATTTGGTAAATCGTTTGGTGCATCTATGGGTGGAAGCTTTTTAGGAAGCTCACTTGCAAACGCAGGCAATCGTGGCGGTGAATACGTTGATTGTAGCTTTGAAAAACAAGAAGTACGTCAAGTTAAGCGTAGGCACAAAGCATTAAAAAAAAGAAATAAAAATCTTAATAAATTATATAAAAAGATTCAAAGACTTAAAAAGTAATTAATTTAAAAAATGGAGAATCAAGATGAAAAAATTATTAATAATAACATTACTCTCATTAAGCATTGCCGGACTAAAAGCTGATGGTGGCTCTACAGGTGGAGCTTTTGCTGGTTCATTTATGGGTAGCTCACTAGGAACAGCTGTAAGCAACAACTCTCGTAGCGGTGGCGGAGACTGTGATAAATACAACAGACAAATCGAAAACTACGAAGATAAAAATAATGAACTAGAAAAACAAAACAATAAACTAGAAAAAAAAGTTAAACCGCATCGCGGAATGTTTGAACAACTTGAAGATGATTTTTCAGAACTTTTTGATGATATCGACGACGACTTATAAAACGAGTTAATACTAGAGGCAGATTTATTCTGTCTCTTTTTTTTGCTCTTAACTCACAAAAATATTTAAAAGTACATTCTTTGATCGATCCCACGATGCACGTGTTGGTCGAACAGATATAGAGCAAAAACGATCGGGCTTTTTAAAACTTAAAAGTAACTCTTGACCCTCAAAATAATATTCTTGCCTCCACCCAAAACGCTCCATCTCTTGAATATAAAACTTTTTAATCTCTGCAGATGGCAACGAACTTTCATACGATAGCAACTTATACCCACGATCATCATGACTGATTGCTGCAGGCCTTACAGATACCGGAATGGGCACATCTACTAAACGAGCCTCAACTTGTTGTATCTGTTCTTTAATAGAAAGTTGTTTAGATTTTTTAGATTGCGCAGGAAGAATAAAAGCGCACGAATCCGATTGCTCAGATAGTGCGCTTAATTCTTTAGAAGGCATAATAAGACGACTCTTACTTTTCTTATTTGCGTTTACAATACGTGTCTTTTCTTTCTTCTGTGGCACACCACATCCAGAAAATAACAGTACTGCGCACAAACAATACGTAAGCGTCTTGCTCATCTACCATTCCTACTTTTTTACTGAAACAAAGATACTATTTTTTATCTGTATCTTTAGTATCAACTGGAGCAGATGCATCAACAGCTTTTGTAGCTTTTTTTTCTACAAGATTTGCTGCTGCTTCTTTTGCAACTTCTTTTTGTTTGATTTGCTCAGCATGTTTTGCTTTTCTTGCAACTTCTTCTGCCTTAGCTTTTTCACGCATAAGAGCACGAGCTTCTTTAGTCATTACTTTTTCTTTTACTTGTGCTTTTTTACCAACACGGTCACGCAAGTAATACAACTTAGCTCGACGAACATCACCTTTACGAACAATTTTAATACTGTCGATGATTGGTGTGTAGAATGGATAAATACGCTCTACATACACACTGTTTGCACTAATTTTACGAACAGTAAATGTACTTGATGCACCTTTATGATGCATAGCAATAACATCACCTTCAAAAACCTGGAGACGCTTTTTAGCACCTTCAGTAATCCATTGAGAAATAGCGATATGATCACCGATTTCAAAACGAGGAAAATCGCGCTTTACTACGCCAAGTTCGCGAATAGTTTCGCGTGTTAAATTTTGTGCCTTCATGAATCTGATTCCTTTAGACAAGTCCGAGAAACGGACACGTTGTGTCAATTGACCTTACAATGCTTAATTAAGTCTCGTCATTATACAACAAGAACGCCCTATTGGCCAGCAAAATTAATCCCTAACCACCGATCGAAGATAATAGCAGCTGCCGATCTAACCGAAAGATGATTAAAATTAGAGAACCCAAGAACTGGACCAAGCAGATAATCACACTGCTTAACAAGCTCAGAACTCAAGCCTTTTGCTGTTCCAAAAATTAATAAAACGGGCCTTTTTTTGTCCCAAACCAGATGTTGATCATGATATGTAATAAAGGGGACACCTTCTACTACTTGAGCAGACGTTGCAATAACTAACGGCTCCATACCCTCTTGCTCTCTAATAGTTGCCTTAACGGCATCTAAATTTCCTACAAGTCTAACCTGGCCTACAGCATTGGAACGACTTTTATTATACTCAATGCCATCAGTGCTATCCCAATAACCTAAAATAGTCTTTACTATTCTTTGCTGATCCTTAAGAGGCGTAACTATAAAATAATTTTTTATACCATACGTTTTAGCTGAACGTGCAATATCATGAATATCAAGAGAGGTTACAGAAGATGTACCTATACGCCCTTGTTCAACAATGACATCGTCATGCATTAATGCACAATAATGGTTTGGAATATACTTAGCTACTGTTTCTTGATCTTTTTTATCTCTACAATGAGCTCGAACCCAACTAAAATGCTCTAAAACAGAACGCTCCGCAGCATTGTTAGCTCGCCAGTCATTCATAGCTTTATGGTTACCAGAAAGTAAAATCTCAGGGATATTTCGCCCTTTCCACTCGCGTGGTGGTGTTGTATAAGTTGGAAAATCTACAAATGGACCAGAAAATGAATCTTTTTCTACCGATTCTCCTTTACCAACTACACCCGGCAAATAACGCGTGATTGCTTCAAGAGCTACCATAACAGGTAAATCACCACCCATTAATACGTAGTCACCTATAGAAAGCTCAAGATCAGCATATTCTTGTACTGCACGTTCATCGATACCTTCGTATCTACCTGCAATAAACATAATATGCTTTTTTTCTTGTAACTTCGCAGAAAGCTCTTTTGCTAATCGTTGATCAAGCTTTTTACCCTGAGGAGTTAAAAAAATACGATATGCTTTACCATATTCTTTTTCTTGA
>JBLICC010000034.1:0-9280 GCA_047631715.1 Alteromonas naphthalenivorans | reverse complement strand
ATTGGTGCATACTTACCTTCGCTCTTAGATTGTTGGTTTTATAGAGGACTCTTTGCAGGATTAGGAACCACCCAAGAACCTCTTATTCTAGCAACATTTAATCTTAACTATTATGGGCACACCAAATGGCTACACAAACATGCTATTCATGCCGTACATCTTCCTGTTATTATGCTCTCTCATATTACTGAAAACAACCAACCCAATATTGAACTAAGCGACTACCATGACGGTATATGGATTAACCGCTTTTCTAGACTCTTTCAGCCGTGTAGAAAAAGTGATTGGTATAGTCTTGAATGTACCTCACATAACCATTCTCTTGTTATTGAGAAATTGAAAGCATATACTATTAAAAAGTAATTGTTTTTTAAAAGGAGACGACTATGATACCACTATCGATAAACCAAATACGAAGCTTAGTACCACCTGAGCAATCGAGAAACTACAACAACTCTCTAATCTCTACCCTTCTTGATTTCCTGATCATTCTGATCACATCAAAGCGCACGTATTCTAAACATACGTTTGCTCTTTATACATTTACCGCCTGCGTCATTATCACCTGGCAGTAACACCCAATCTTTTTTGTATTTATTTATTTTTAATAAAAGGAAAACCATGAACAAGCTTATAGCTATGGCCATATTCGCGTGCGTAATTTTCTTCTCGCCCTGCCAAGTAGAATGTACTCAGCAAGTAGCTTGTCCAATAATTTTATATTAAATTACTTAAAGAAATCATTAACAACAATTGTTTGATCTTGACGAGGACCAACAGAAACAATACTTACAGGAACGTTAAATAATGCTTCTAGTCGCTTTACAAAAACCCGTGCATTGACTGGTAATTGTGAAAGATGTGTTGCGTCCTTCGTTGATTCTTTCCACCCATCAAATTCGATATAATGCGGCGTCACTTTTTTGAGCTGTCTTAATCGTGGAGGCGGATAATCAAAATGTTGCACATCTACATCTTCAGGATTTTCTTTATAATCATAATCAATACAAACTTTTATTTTCTCAAAACCATCCAAGTCATCTAGTCGACTTATAGCAATAGAGTTCATACCATTAATAAACATAGCCTGGCGAACCATCACCGCATCAATCCAACCATACCTATATCTATCAGCACCCGAAGTATCTTTATTCTTATCTCTAAAACGTTGAAGTGTAGCTGGATCTTTTATTTCTGTAGTAAAAGGACCATCTCCTTCGCATGTTGCATAAGATTTAACTACACCTAATGTGTGCGTTATTTTAGTTGGACCAACTCCCGCTGCCGCAGCAATTGCCGCCGCTGTTGATTCTGTTGGAGATGTATAAGGATAAATACCATGCGTAATATCTAAGAAGGTTCCATGTGCTCCTTCAAAAATTCCTCGCTGCCCCTGCTTTAAAAGCTGATTCAGTTTAAGCTCTACTCGATCACGAACGTATGGCTCAAGCTTATCTCTATACTCCATAAAATCTTCTAATATTGGATCATAATATAAAGGTTTATGTTTATATATTTTAGTAATTATATCATTTGCTATTTTTAATCTCTCTTTAAGCATTTCTGGAAAATCTTTTGACCAAAGATCTGCAATCCTAAGTCCTATCCCCAAACGTTTATCAGAAGCTGCAGCACTTACACCTTTTCTTACTCCAGCTGCACTATGGCGACGCTTTGCTTTTCTCCCCAAAGTATCTAATACACTATGGTAAGGCATTTGCATATGTGCTGCTGTAGAAATTTTTAATCGATCCTCCATGACAATATCTTGCTTTTGTAGCCCTTCGATTTCGTTAAATAATCCTTTTAGATCAATAACCATACCGGGAGCTAAATAACATTTTACATGAGGAGTTAAAATGCCAACGGGAATATGATGAAGAACATATGTTTTACCATCTTTTTTTACAGTATGCCCATCAGGAACAGAACCTTGAGAACGCACAGCAAACTGTGCCTGTTGCGCTAAAAAGTCACAAATTTTTCCCTTACCATCATCAGTAGTACCTGCACTCACTACAATATAAGCACCATGCGGTGTTTTTTGTGATTGAAATGGATTACTATTCTTTGAAGTAGGATGATAAGCAGGGAATGATGGTGGAATTTCTTTAACAGTAAATTTAAATACTTTAAGAAATTTAGATCTACTTTCAAACAAAAATAACCCTGCTACAAGCAGCATTCCTGATAACAATAACAGAAAAATTTTCTTCATACTTACTCCGGTTCATTTACTAGAAGCTAAGTCTGCCTCAAATATAAAGTAATGTAAACCAAGAGAAAAGCATCAACTAATACTACTCTTCATATCAATGCTTACTGCTTAACAATTAGCATATAGTTTCCAACAAAATCTCAAAATAAGGCGAAAAATTGATGAAAATAAATTCGATAAAATAAATAACTTAAAAAAATCTACAAATAACATATTGTAATATAATGCAATAAGACTACATATACTCATCATTACACTACTAGAAAGTATCCATTTTACATCATGTAAAATTTCTTGTTCTAAATCTTTAATTACATGCAAGCTTCTTGATGAATAATACATAAAACATTTAACTATCGCCCCAATAATACTCATCCATACAACTAAATAATACATTAGATTATTTCTCATTATTTTAAAATAATCCCTTGATATAACTTCAACAAAAATCATATCAAGGGATTATTAATTTACTTTGTATTTTCAAAAACCTTCTTCATCATAGATAAAGAACCAACCATTGAGCTCGCTTCATAAGGAACAACAATCATTTTACCTTCTTTATCTTCCATCATTTTAGGCAAGGCTTTAATATATTCTTGTGCAACCATGTATGGTAACGGATCACCATTTGGAACTGCTTTTTGAATCATAAGAATAGATTCTGCTTCTGCTTTTGTAACATTCAAACGAGCTTGTGCTTGTCCTTCAGCTTCCAAAATTCTAGATTCAGCAATACCTTTTGCTTTAAGTACACGAGATTCTCGTTCACCCTCTGCTTGTAAAATAGCTGCGCCTTTTTTACCTTCAAATTCTAGTATAATAGCTCGACGATCACGCTCTGCACGCATTTGTTTTTCCATCGCAAGTTGAATATCTCGTGGTGGATTAACTTCTTGCAGCTCAACGCGATTAACTTTTACGCCCCATTTATCAGTTGCTTCATCAAGGATAATTCGTAACTTATCATTAATTTGATCACGAGAAATAAGTGTTTCATCAAGATCAAGTGAACCAATAACATTACGTAAGGTAGTTTGAGTTAGTTTCTCAATTGCTTCTGGCAAATTAATAACTTCGTACACAGCAGCTTTTGGATCCATAATTTGATAATACAAAAGCGCGTTAATTTCTATATTAACGTTATCTTTAGTAATCACATTTTGCTTTGGAAAATCATACACAGATTCACGCAAATCAATACGAGCAAAACTTTGCACATAACGATAATATCGCCCATTTTCACCTTGTTGCACATACGTCCAACGCGATACATGAGGTGTATCTACAAATGGAACAATAAAATGTAATCCGGGAGAAAGCATACAATGATATTTACCAAATCGCTCTATAATAACCACTTCAGCTTGCTTAACCAAATAGACTGATTTAAAAAGGGTCATTAACCCAAAGAAAAAGCAAACTCCAAAAAAACCAAATAATACTTCGAACATAGTATGTCCTTTTTAACTTTTAACCCTTAATCAAGCGATTTCTTAATTTTAACGCAAGAATAAGAACAATAAAAAAAATAATCCCTGCTACTTTGAATAAACAATAGGTAGCAAAATAACTTAACACTACCGATCTAAAGGGCATATTAAAATAATAACCCATAATTCCGAATAATATCTTGAGCATAATAGATTCTTTCTAATTCTTAATGAGCGATATATCGTTTTAACATAGGCAGAATCAAGAGAACAATAACAGATAAAAATGCCATATACATTGCACAACTTGTTAAATATCCACTCCATGTTGGAGCATCATAAAAAGCCATAATGTTTCCACCGATAAAAGCAACAGTATAGAAAACTGTTCTTTTTGGATTTATTTTCATATCGATATAAAAAATATCATTACGAAATTTCTCACTCAGCGTAAAAAAGAAAACTATTAAAATACTTATAAAGTGTATTGGATTTAGCATAACATGCCCTTTCTAAAAATTTCTTTTCAATAATCAACCAAAGTCTTTTAACTCTCTCTTATTTTATCATACAGCCTAACATCGCGATTATAGCTCAGAAAGCACCTTTTGGCAATCATATAAAATATATTAAAGAGATTTGACGAGTTTTATAATTGCATCGGCATCAATTTTAGCCCATGCTCGTAATTCTTCTGGTTTTCCTGAACGCGGTAACTCTGTAACTGCAAGTTGTAAAATCTTAATTTCAGTAGCACTCAAAGCACTCGAAACTGCTTGCCCAAGACCCCCTTGAAGGTAATGGTCTTCTACCGTAATAATAGTATTATTACATTCGCGAGCTTCTCGTACAATCGTGTAACTATCAAGTGGCTTAATGCAATAGGCATCAATAATAGAAACATAAATTTGTTCCGATTCAAGTATCGATTCAGCTTTAAGTGCCTCATGCACCGTAATACCTGCAGCTACAATTAATGCTTTTGATTTACGATTTTTTTTAAGAATAGAACATCCACCAATCTTAAATTCTTCGTTACTTTTATATATCACCGAAGTTGCTTCTCTTGTTGTTCTTAAATAAGAAACGCCATCATTATAATTGGCCATAATCTCTACACATTTATAACCACTCACAGCATCACATGGATACAATACCAAAGCATTAGGAACTGTACGCATAAGAGCAAGATCTTCAAGCGCCATTTGTGATGGCCCATCCGAACCAATCGATACCCCTGCATGCGAACCTACTAATCGAATTGCATTGCGACCAATACCAGCCATCCGAACTTGATCAAACGCACGTGCAAAAAATGCACCAAAGGTAGAAGCAAACGGAATATAATTTCGCACAGAAAATCCAATAGCCATCCCCACCATATTTTGTTCTGCAATAAAGCATTGGAAAAATCGTTCTTTATGCTGTTCTTCGAACGTTTGCGCAAACGTAGAATTTTTAACTTCCGCATCAAGTACTACTACTTGTTTATATTCTTTACCCAATGCAGCAAGTGCATCTCCATATGCTTTACGCGTTGCTAATGGCTCGTGATATGAAGGTGCGGGTAAAGTTATTTTTTTTTGTTCTATAACTTCTTCTTGTTGTGGAAGGTTTGGTTTCCATTCAGGGCCATGATACGCATCAGGAGATAACTGTTTTGCAGCGTTACTATCTAATGCTTTACCATGAAAGCCTTCTAGATTTTCAACAGATACCACCCCTTTGCCTTTAATAGTTTTTGCAATAATCATAATTGGAGAACCAGTATGCTCTTGTGCAGCATTAAGCGCTTTTATTATTTGATAAAAATTATGACCATCAATCTCAAGCGTATGCCAACCAAATGCTTTAAATTTATTTGCTAACTTTTTAGTATCATGCCCATCTAAGGTTTCTGTACTTTGGCCCAGCCTATTGCAGTCAATAATGCCAATAAGTTTATCTAATTTATAATAGGCAGCTAATTCTGCAGCTTCCCAAATAGAACCTTCGGCGCATTCGCTATCACCCATTAAAACATATGTTCTAAAATATTTTCGTGCTACACGCCCTGCAAGAGATTCACCTACACCAATAGAAAGGCCACATCCTAAAGAACCCGTTGCAACTTTTACCTGACTAAAACGTGGCGTTGGATGCCCTTCTAATACAGAATCAAATTGTCGAAGCGTTAATAACTCTTGTTCAGTAATAACTCCTGCTTGCCACCATGCAGCATATAACAACGGTGCCGCATGCCCTTTTGATAAAATAAATCGATCGTTGTTTGGGTTATCAGAATTATGCGGATCGTAACGCATAGTATTAAAAAAAAGTGCTGCTACAAGATCGGCCGCCGATAAACATGATGTTGGATGACCAGCACCAGCAGCAGTTGTTGCTTTTATAGAACCAAGACGCAATTGATATGCTTTGTACTTTAGAAGATCAAACATTACATTGTTCCTACATAACTACACTTCATTCTCATCCCTTTTTTTAGATATTGCTAAGCTTAATTATGTTTATTAGTAGCATATTCTATATAGTGCGTAAACAACTCCCTAATTAAGGCTATATTTTTACGTTTAAGCCTAACTGTATATTTTCAATTTGACATTATATTATTAATTGTTATACTTAATCATGTATTATATTATTTAAAATAAGAGGTTATATATGAAGAATACAATAGTTTTAAGCTTATTATTTGTACTATCAAGCTCACTTTTTGCAGCTGCTCCTGCGCCACAGATAAAACAAATACCTGTAAATCTAATGCAGACTTTATACGCAGTTAAACCTGAGCTCATTAATACTAGAGATAAAAACGGTGATACGTGGCTAACAAACGCTATAAAAACAAATAACGTACAAGCTTTAATGTGGCTTTTTCGTCAAAATTTTAATCCCGATATAGCAGACAAAGATGGCTATACACCTCTTATGTTATTTACCAATGATGAAGCAATTCCACTTGTAACTGTAATACTAGATAAAAACGCTGATCCTGATTTACAAGACCCTGAAGGTAATACGGCTCTTATGTATGCGATACGCAATAACAATGAAGATCTTACCAGACTTCTTTTAAACGGAACTCCGACTAGAAGAAGAAGAACAAATTCTAATTTAAGAAATACCAAAGGACAAAGTCCTCTTGCGATTGCTATAGATCAAAAAAATAAGAACATTGTACAACTTCTTTTAGAAGCTGGTGCTGATAGCAATATACAAGATAATTTTAACAACACGCCTCTTATGTATGCCGCACTTAATGGACATGTAGGTATTACAAAACTCCTTTTAAATGCAGAAGCTAATCCTAATTTGCAGGATAATAATGGCAATACTGCTCTTATGCACGCTGCCCATAAAGGATTAAAAAATATTGCAAAACTTCTTTTAAAAGCAGGTGCTGATGCTGACTTACAAACTACCAATGGAAATGCAGCTCTTATACTTGCTGCAGAACACAATAAACCCGAAATGGCACAACTTCTTTTAGAAGCAGGTGCTAACATCAATATAAAAGATGGCAACCAAAGTACACCTCTTATGTATGCTGCCCATAAAGGACACAAAGATATTGTAAAGATTCTTGTAGACAAAGGCGCTGATCTTTCTCTACAAAATAAAAATGGCGCAACAGCGCTTATGGTAGCCCTTTTAGATAATAATTTTGATATTGCACTAGACTTAGCTAAAGCGCTTCCTGAAGCTTTATCGCAATCTAATACACAGAAAATAACTCCTTTTGATGTAATCAAGAAAAACAAGACTACTATAGGGAAAACAAGTTTTACCAAATTTAAAAAATTGGTAGGTCTTTACACAACTCAATTATCTCCAGAAGAAATTGATCAAGCAATTAAAGAACTAAAAGCTGCTCATAATAATTTTGATACGAGAACTAAAGCCATAGTTAAAAAATCAAAGGGCCCTAAATTTACTCCTGCACAACCAGAAGCAGCAGCTGGACCAGCTCGAGAACCAATAGGTCCTCAGCATGCATTAACCCCAGCTGAAGCAATAGCAAAAGGTTTTGTACTTGGAAGAAAATCTCCACAAAATAGTACTCAAATAAGTTTATCGCAAACATTACAAGACTGGAACTCTGATGGCCAACAAACATTAGAGCATTATGGTTATCTAAACCCTAACTCAGAAACACCTGATCAACGAATGAGAAGACGTATTTTTGAACAAACAGAAGAACACTTAAGAGCTACACAACAAAATCCTATGTTAGCAATTATAATGGCTCATACTGTTGTTCCAACATCTGTTATGCGCTATCTCATTGCCAATACACCATCAACATCTTTAGACAATAATGACCATAAAATCGTAATTCCGAATATGACAATTACCCTTCCAGGTGTACCACCACTCGAAGGAACATATGAACTTTTATATGAAAAACAAAACGATACTCGATCTCACGTTTTCCATAGTCTTTTTAAAGATAACGCACTACAAAATATTACTACAGAAACTCCTGGTACTGTTCATATAAGTGAACTAACAAGAGATGCTGCATCTGCACCAGATGATACATGGCAAACAGTAGTAGCGGATAGTGGAATTACAATAGATGATACTCATTCAGCAGAAACAGTACTAACTGATAATGCTTCTGGGAATACTTACAGTATACCTAAGCTATAACCGCTCTTACTTACCTATTTGAGCATTTTATAGTATACTTAAATTTATCATGAATACTCGATTATTAATATTACACAGATGGTTTACAACCTTTGTGCAAGTACAATTTTTCTTATCTTTACTATCGCTTCCCGTGCTTATTGCATGGGGGTTACCCTTTTCTATCATGACCATAATCGGAAACTTAGTATTTGCTCCATTCTTAACGGTATTTTTATTATGCTCTTCTTTGATCTTTTTTACCGAACTTTTACACATACCCAATGCATTGTTTATTTGGATGCTCGAAAAAATAACTTCATTCTGGCTCTGGTGCTTACAATGGAGTTCAAAATCTTGGATGATTGGATTTAAACTCTACACATTACCCTTCTCGATACTAGCAGCTCTTTTAGCGATTATTATTTTGCAACATACTAAATGGGGAAAAAAAGATATCAGTGGAACACTCTATGTAGTGCTATTTTGTAGCGTATTATTTATTAATAAAATTATAAGTTCTCCAGCTCAAACAATTATTGCTTGCAACAAAAAAACTGTCACTATTCATCAAAGTAATAATACTCTTACACTTATCGACAACGGCGCCTTGGGAGAAAAGATCAATCCCACCTCTTGGATATCGTATACTTTTTTAAATCAGCTCACCAAAACTTTTGGTACCATAACCATAAAACAGATATCTGTAAATACAAGTAAACTACCAACTCTTGATGCACTCAGTACACTCTGTCAAGAAGTACCTGTAGATACTATTATTTTTACAAAACCTCAACAAATTAGTATAAAATTAGAACGATATATCAAAAAAATTATGGCACACTGTAAAAGTATTAAAACTCTATGTAAAAGAAGGTAGATAACATGAAGCAATATTTATTAATAATTTTATCACTCGTATCATTTAGTTTTTTTACAATAACTAAAACATCTAATTATACACCACAACCTCTACCCTTTAGACCTGAAAAAAAAA
>JBLICC010000033.1:0-9671 GCA_047631715.1 Alteromonas naphthalenivorans | reverse complement strand
TTTTAGACAAATCGTCACATTCTTTTTTTATATTCTGCTCTATTTTTTTAAATTCTCGATGCACACCTTCAAGCTTATCTAAATAATCTTGCAGCTCTTTTACTTTAGCATCAGAAAAAAAATCGCTTTTTTCGGGAGCAACCAACGTATGCATTTTAGATACTATCAGTTTCTGCATATTACTCAATGAGGCTATCAAATCGGACGATAACGTCAATACGTCTTCTAACTCATATCCTATTTCTTCTTTTAATTGAGCTGGAGATTTCTTAGAAACTTTTTTTTGTTTTTTTAAAAAGGAGACTTGAGGAATCAATAGAGTGGTTGTTATGAGTAATATTAAAAATGCTCTTTTTTTCATAAATCTTTCTACTCTTTAATCACACCCGATCCAACACAAAAACCATTTTCGTAAAATACTGCAAATTGCCCGGGTGCAATACCTTGATCTTGTTTATCAAGAACAACTTTAACAGTACCATCTTGATGCGTAACCATTGCCGTATGCATTTGTTTACCATGCCGTAATTTAACCTGTGTGGTGCCTGTTACTAATTTATTGTTCCATATGCAATCAGTAAGATAAAACGTATCACGCTTTTTAGTATCATCAAAATATTGATTAGAAATATATACCGTATTAGTATTCGGATCTTTTTTCACCACATACCATGGGCCATGACTCAGCCCAATGCCTTGACGTTGTCCAAGCGTATAGAACCAAAAGCCTTCATGTTCAGCGATTTTTTTACCTGTTTCAAACACAACAAAATCACCCTTTCTAGTTCCTGCATGTGCTTTTACAAAATCTTTAAAAGATATTTTACCCAAGAAACAAAGTCCTTGGCTGTCTTTACGTTCTTTATTAGGTAGATCAAATTTTTGAGCAAATTCACGAACCTGACTTTTATCATATTTACCAAGTGGAAACACCACACGAGACAACTGCTCTTGTGTTAAACGTGCTAAAAAATAAGTCTGATCTTTAATAATATCTGGTGTTTGTTTTAAATAATACACACCATCTTGTTCTGTAATATCTGCATAATGACCCGTAGCAATTTTATCAAACTCTTTGCCTACTGCATCATAAAATGCACCAAACTTTATAAAGGTATTGCATAGCATATCAGGATTAGGTGTTAAACCTTTTTTTACTTGATCAATAGTGTAAGAAATAATTTTTTCTTTATATTCTTTTTGCAGTGGCACAATTTTTAACGGTATATCAAGTTGCTCGCACACTGCACGTGCATACGAAAGGTCTTGCTCCCAAGGACAATCGCCCAAAAAGGCAAGTTCGTCTTCTAGCCAGATTTTAAGATAAAAAGCAGTAACATCATGCCCTTGCTCTTTAAGCAAACTCAAAGCAACCGAGCTATCAACCCCACCAGATAGTAATAATGCTATTTTCATAGTAAACTCACATCAAATATTCTATAATTTATTATTTTCTAGTATACCCTACTAGCAGCCTTTTGTAACAGTTACTTTTAGCTTAAATAGGATTTTTATGAAATACATAACAACTACTTTTCTCTTATTATCTTTAATTACACAACACGCACAAGCTCGTATTCCATCAAATGGTAATAGTAAAAATAAGAAAGTTATATCTATCTCTGTTGAAGATGAAATCAAAGCTCTTTTAACCGATGAACAAAAATACAAAAAGAGTAAACATGCATGGGCAGGATTTACTTGTATTGGTATCGTTACTTCTTTTCTCATAGGTGGCATTTACAAAGAAGCAGGACCTGCAATTTACCCTGCCACCATAGCAGTTTTAGGAGCACCACTTGCTGCATGGAACTATTGGTCCGAATGTCATGCTCGTGAACACGCACACGAATTAGCTCACGAACATGGATATACTATTGGTAAACATGACGATTCAGAACTATTAGAACGAATGAGCCAAGGTACTCAAACAGATTAATTCCAAAAAAACACATAGGAACATTATGAACTATCGCTTTTTATTACTCTCACTCTTAATCACAAATACTACTTTTGCTAACATTCCCAATGCACAAGATTTAGAAAATGCTACAGAACTAACACAAGAACAGTTAGAGATCGAAGAAGAACTAGAAAGCTGCGAACAAGAATACACAGAAGCTACAGATCGCCTATCTTCCACTTCTCTATTACATATGTTAGAAACTGGATTCATAATTTCTATAAGCAATAGCGACAGCAAACATATCTGCTTACTCTCAATACTATCAACTATAGCTCTTTCTCTTCGAACCTATACTGTATCAGCAACCATAGAACAACTCCGTCGAGAAAAGCATGCTTTGTTAAAGAAGAAAGAAAAGCTCAGTAGATCTAAGCAATAAAAACCTAATATGACATTTAATCGTCTTTTGGGTACGCTAGAACCTTAATTAGTTAACTCAGAAGGCGATTTTTTTTATGAATACTATTCAAACTCTCGAACAAAAATTTTTCACATTCCTTGGCACTCTTGGGGTAAAAGAGCTCCCAAACATCGATTTTAAACTTAATGCCGATGACCAAAAACAAAAATTTGGGGATATCTCATCTAATGCAGCACTTATGCTCGCAAAAAAATTAGGCGTTAATCCCCGCCACTTAGCCGAAGAAATCATTAATCGCTTTCCTGATGACGCTATTAAAAAAATAGACATCGCTGGTCCTGGATTTTTAAACATCTTTTTAACCGAAGATGCATTTAAAACTATTGCCAAAGAACTGTTTACCGAAAAAGATCATTACTTTGAGCACGAAAGTCCTCATGGTATTTTTAACCTTGAATTTGTAAGTGCAAACCCAACAGGTCCACTGCATTTGGGTCATGGACGAGGCGGCATCATTGGTGATGTGCTTGGCAACATTCTAAAATTTCTTGGCTATAAAATAACCAAAGAACATTATGTTAACGATGCTGGCGCACAAATGGTTAAACTTGGCAACTCTCTAAAAATTCGTTGTCAGCAAGAAACTGGTCAAACTATCGAAATGCCCGAACAGGCATACCATGGTGACTACCTTAAAGACATGGCAAAAGAATGTGTTACAGAACATGGCAAAGATGTTTTAGAAAAATCTGAACAATTTTTTATCGACTATGCTTATGCCAAGCAATTTGAACAACTTAAAAAAACAACCCATGCGTATGGAATTGATTTTGATGTTTGGTTCTCTGAACGCACACTTCATCCAGAAGGCATCGAACAAGCAATCGAACGCTTAGACAAAGCAGGCAAAACCTATACTAAAGATGGTGCACTGTGGTTTAAAGCAACCGATTACGGTGACGATAAAGACCGTGTTCTTAAAAAAGCAGATGGTACTTACACTTATGCTGCTGCCGATGCTGCATACATGTTAGACAAATTCAATCGTGGATTTACCACAGTAGTTATTGTTTTAGGACAAGACCACGACAGTTATCCAAAACGCTTAAACGGTATTCGCCAAGCTCTTGGTCTGCATGATTTAAACCTTGATTGCATTATATACCAACTTGTTTCTATGAAAAAAGATGGCGAATCTGTACGCATGTCTAAACGAGCAGGTGCGATTATTAACTTGCAAGATGTAGTTGATCAAGTAGGGACCGACGTTGCACGATTCTTTTATTTAAACAGAAAAGCAGATGCTCATCTTGATTTTGATCTTGATCTAGCCCTTAAAAAAGATGATGAAAACCCAGTTTATTATTTGCAGTATGCTTATGTTCGAACAAACGCTATCATAACAAAAGCAAAAGATATTAAAGGGCTCGAAGATATTAACGTATTCGATGCCAAACATCTAACCGAAACAGAAAATTTACTCATTAAAAAAATGGCTGCTCTTCAAGAACTACTCGAAGATATTTCTAAAAACTATCAAGTTCATTTACTCACCTACTATTTACTAGAGCTCGCACACTTGTTCCATAACTACTACCATCACAACCGCGTGATAGAGCCAAAAGACATTAATCAATCTCGTGCACGACTTTTCCTAACCATACTAGTCCAAGACACATTTGAGCGATGCCTTACTCTCATGGGTGTTTCTAAACCAGAACGCATGTAATAGAGGCTACTCTCTCAACCATTGACTCTTTTAAGCTAAAAATGCCAATCTGAAAATTGTTTAATCTCTCAAAACAAAAAGGAGAAAGAGATGATGAATGATTGTGCAATGTTGAGTTTTGCGATGGCCACAATGATGATGGCCGCATGTACTGCGATGTTTAGTAAACTAGGAAAAAGAAGTTGTGCTGAAGGTGCTCTTCTTTCTCTCATAGGTGTCGGTGTAGGGTTTGTAGCTCTTACTTGCTTGTACCCAGGATTCCAACACATGGTAGAACATCTACCAATAATTTCAAACATCATTGGTAGCAATGGAATTATAGCTCTCGCTGTAGACTGCCTTGCATTTGCTGCTACTGCTACTCTTGCAGTTATGGCTCTTGCTGGCCCTTGCAAACTCAAAGCATCTAAACCTATGGATCTGTATAAATGCTTTGTTCTTGGAATGGCACTTGCTCTTGGTGCTGCTTACATGATCAACTCAGGATGCATTGTTAAGCATTCTCACCCATCTAAAGAAGACAGACGTAAATAATTAACTCTTATTAATCTTTGAATAAGGAAAAATAAAAATGATGAATTTATGCGCTAGCATTATTAAACACGGGGATATATTAGCAACATTATTAGGTATTGTTTTTACTATGATCGCTCTCTCTAAACTTGGTAAAAAAAGTAGAGAAGAAGCTGCTTATATAGCAGTTGTTGGAATGTCTATAACCTATTTATTCATGGTATTACTTCCTGGAGTAAACAATCAACTTATAGGTCTTGTTGGTTGTTCTAATATTTTAATGTGTCGTCTATGGAATGCATTTGTAGGTGCGGGAATAAGTACAGCTCTTTTAATGGGCGTAGGAAAACACCTTAAAGTTAAAGCAACTCCTGCTAAAATGTTGTTCATGTGCTTTTTTGTAGGTGTAGTAGCGGCAAACTTAGTTGGAATGGGTATTACTCAACAATGCTCAGCTTCTACTAAAACAGAAAAAAGTCGCGGTTAATTTAACCAACTGATCAAAGAAAATGTGAGCCCTGCAGATTCTGTTCGGCTCACATTTTCTTATCTATTGCCAAAAATGATGCTTCTGGCACACTAGGTAATACTAAAAATTACAGAATATAATTCGGTTGATTGGGAGCACACATGGCTAAAATAAGCTTAGATGACATTCAAAAATTAAGAACTCGTACCAGCATGGGTATGATGGATTGCAAGAAAGCCCTTCAAGAATCTGAAGGTGACATGGATAAAGCAGTTGAAGCTTTGCGTAAAAAAGGCGCAAAAGTAGCTGCAAAGCGTGGTGACAATTTAACTGATCAAGGATTAGTACACGCGTATATTCACCCAGGAAGCACTGTTGGTGTATTGATTGAGCTTAACTGCGAAACAGACTTTGTTGCTCGTAACGAAGCACTTTCTAATCTTGCTCAAGATCTTGGTATGCACATTGCTGCAATGAAGCCTCTTTATCTTAATGAAAAAAGCGTTGACCAAGAATGGCTTGCAAAAGAAAAGAACTTAATTAAAGAACAATTGATCGAAGAAGGTAAAAAACCTGAATTCGTAGATAAAATTGTTGAAGGAAAAGTAAACAAAATTTATAGCGATGTTTGCCTACTTAAGCAAAAATTTGTAAAAGATGACAAATTCACTGTTGAACAAATACTTCAAGATGTTATCGGCAAAATGGGCGAAAACGTAAAAATTAGACGTTTTGTTCGTTACGAAATTGGCGTATAAGAAACTAAGGAAATAATTATGATAGAAATTACACTTACCGAAGGTGCAACAGCACCATTCGAAAAAGCAACTCAAGAAGAAATGACCAAAGGAATCAAACACTTTGAGCATGAACTTGTTTCTTTGCGTACTGGCCGTGCACATCCATCCATGGTAGAAGATATTAAAGTACAATGTTATGGTGGCGAAACAACCATGGCTCTTAAAGGATTAGCAAACATATCAACACCAGAAGGTCGCATGCTTGTTATTCAACCATGGGATATAACTCTTGTACCTGATATCGAACGCGCTATCAAAGAGTCTGACGTTGGTGTAACACCACAAAATGATGGCAACATTATTAGAGTTATTCTTCCAGAAATGAGCAGTTCTCGTCGAGAAGAACTCAAAAAAGTATTGAGTAAAAAGCTTGAAGAATGCCGCGTAGGTATTAGAAGTGTACGTAAGCATTACCAAAATTTAGTTCGTGATACACAGAAAGCAAAAGATATATCAGAAGACTTTGCAAAACGTTTAAATGACTTGCTACAAAAAACTACTGATAAGTTTATTAAACAAGCAGAAGTTTTGAGCGCTAAGAAAGAGTCAGATTTAAAAGGATAAATAATTGCATTTTGATGATGCTCTGCTACACTAGCTTCATGTTATTCAACTATTGAAATACCTTTAGGGGCCGTTAGCTCAATTGGTAGAGCATCAGACTCTTAATCTGCAGGTTATTGGTTCGATTCCAATACGGCCCACCATATTTAGCTTAAACTATCTACGGCAAGCCAAATTTGTTGAGGATAGAGGGGAAGTTAGAAAAAAAAAGAGATAGATTGAAATCAACATAAAAAAAATACGTGCGAGAGTGGCGGAATTGGTAGACGCGCTGGATTTAGGATCCAGTTTCTTAACCGAAGTGTGGGTTCAAGTCCCTCCTCTCGCACCATTTTTTTGAAGGGAGTACGTAGTGATGTCATCTTCCCCAACGCCGTCTTTTACTTTACATTCTAATAGCTCACAGTTTAGTTCTGCGGTTGTTACCATTCCAGCTACCTATGTAAAAAAATTATATGCACAAGCTTCTATGGCACAACAAGCAGAGGTTCATACTTTTGGATTCCCAAAAGGAAACACTCCTCTTTCTTACATAGAAAAAAATTTTCAACCACATTTAGTTGATCATGTTAAAGAATTCTTCTTTAAATATTTTGTTATCAATTGGCTTTACAAAGAACTTTATTCAAAAAAAATATATCTTGCAGGAGAACCCTTTTTGCAAGACATTAGTTTACAACCTCATCAAGATGCACGTTTTAGCTTTTCTCTTACGCTTGCACCATCTATCACATTACAAGGCTGGAAACGCCTTCCGTTTAAAGCACCCAAAAGAAAGAATTATAAAGATTTAGATCGACAAGTAGAAAATTTTTTAAAAGAAGAACAAACTGCTGAAAAAAAAGAAGTCGATAATCTTATTAAAACCGGCGACTGGATAAACTTTACAGTGTGCCTATTAAATAATAGAGATAAACCACTTCTTGGATCTTATAAAGAAAATTTATGGTTAAAAATTGGACACGAAGAAGCTGATCAACCTTTTCAGTCATTGTTTATTGGAAAAAAAACTGGCGACTCATTTGTAACCGATCACGATTGTTTGCAAGAATATTTTAGTAGCCACCTTGATACTCATTATAAATTTGAAGTTACGGTTGTTGATCGATTACCTCATACGTTCTTCTGTGTTGAACATTTTAAAAAACATTTTAGAATAAGAAATAGTAAAGAACTTCATCAAAAACTGATTGAAGTGTTTTCTTATCGCAACGATATTTCTCAACGACGAGCTATGGCAGAAGAATCTTTAAAACTCTTACTCTCTAAACATGCCTTTATCGTTCCGCAACATTTAATTCTAAGACAACAAAAAATTATTCTTGATTTGGTACATGATACTCCTGATTATCAAGTGTATAAGATGCAACCAGACTTTAGAGAAAAGATAACAGCTCTTGCAGAAAAACAAGTAAAAGAAGATGTTTTTATCCACCAACTTGCTTTTCATGAGAATATTGGCATTACTAATACAGACATCAAGGGATATTTGAATCTAGGAAACAGACCAAGAACATCGGAGTTTATTTATTTTGAACCTCCTTCTACAAAATTCTTGGGACACGAAATTCCTATTTCTGCTTCTTTGTTATCGCAATGTTGTTTAAAAGAAAAAACATTGAATCATGCGATTCATCATCTTATAAAGAGTAAACCAGGAATATGAGCACTAACGAAATATACTCTCTTATTATTATCGGGTCTGGACCAGCAGGATTAACCGCAGCAACTTATGCGGCTCGTGCTTTTTTAAAACCACTTGTTATTGAAGGACCCAACCCTGGTGGCCAACTCATGGGAACCACTACGGTAGAAAACTGGCCAGGAGAAAAAAGCATCATGGGTCCAAAACTCATGATGAACATGAAAGAACATGCCACACACTTTGGTACTCAATTTATATCAGCTTCTGTTACCAACGTAGATTTTTCTCAAAAACCTTTCACTATCACAACTAAAAAAGAAACACTTAAAGCAAAGGCTGTTGTGATAGCCGCTGGCGCCTCTCCAAACAAACTAGGATGCCCAGGAGAAGAAGAATACTGGGGAAAGGGAGTAACAACATGTGCCGTGTGTGATGGAGCGTTTTACCCCGAAAAAGAGGTAGTTATTGTTGGTGGTGGTGATACGGCCATGGAAGATGCCTCTTTTATGACCAAATACACAGATAAAATAACCATCGTACATATTCTCGATAAGCTCACTGCTTCTCCGGCTATGCAAAAACGAGTACTCGATGATCCCAAAATAAAAATCATATACTCAAGTACTGTTACAAAAATTTTAGGTGATGGATCTCATATAAATGAGATAGAAATCACCAATCAAGAAACTCAAGCAAAAAAGATTTTAAAAACCAATGTTGTCTTCTTGGCCATTGGTCAAAAACCAAATACTAAGATATTTAAAGATCAGCTAAACATGGACAAAATGGGCTACCTTGAGCTTAAAGATAAAACAAAAAGCTCTGTTGAAGGGGTCTTTATTGCAGGGGATATAGCGGACTATCGGTACAAACAAGCTATTGTTTCTGCCGGAAGCGGCTGCATGGCAGCTCTAGATGCTCAACGCTATCTTGAGCTTAACCGTCTTATTTAGTTGAAAAAATCTTCATTTACCTTTAGAATAAAGTGTATTCTCATAATCTATAGATATCCAAAGGGTAGAACATGTCAGTAACTTTTTTTAGAAAAAGTAGATTAAAAAGAAACCGTAAACACGGTTTTCGTAAACGTATGTCTACACGCCAGGGGCGTAAGATTCTTAACCGCCGTCGGGCAAAGGGTCGTACACGTTTGGCTGTAAGGGCGTAATTGTAGGGGTAGTATGCCAAGGGTAACGAAGAAAATTTCCTCGTTTACACAGTCAGAAATTACTAAGCTGTTAAGTACGGCTAAGGTCAGGGGACGTATTCCAGGCCTTCGTATCTTAGCAGCTTCTCCTTCTTTATCGTCTGTTCATGGCAGAATTCTTATTATTACTCCACGCCGTTCAGGTAATTCTCCTGAGCGCAATCTTATTCGTCGACGTTTAAAATCAATTTTTATCGAAGATGAACTCTCTCAAAAAAATATCGATCTTGTTGTTATTGTACGACGAGAAGGTATTGATACTTCTTTTGGTACTCTTAAAAAATTACTTCATCGTGTTTGTAATTCTTTTAGTTCATGAGTTTTATTGCACACGTCATTTGGTTTTTTATTGCAGGTTTACGTCCATTGCTTGGGCCAGCGCATTGTAAATACCCTGTTGGCTGTACAGCATTTGCT
>JBLICC010000032.1:0-9733 GCA_047631715.1 Alteromonas naphthalenivorans | reverse complement strand
GGCGGTGCGGGCTACATAGGTTCGCATACCGCTTGGTTATTAGCTAAACACAATTATAACATTCTTGTTCTTGATACACTTTATCAAAAACAGCCATGTGAACATTCTTGGGCAACTCTTATACAGGGCGACTTTGGTGACAAGCCATTGCTCAAAGATATTTTTAGTCGTTACCACATTGCAGGCGTTATTCATTTTGGAGCGTTTCTTGCGGTGGGGCAATCGGTTAAGCATCCATTAATCTATTATGAAAACAATGTAGTTAAAACGCGTACATTGCTCGAGGCTATGGTTGAACATAACGTTTTAAATTTTGTGTTCTCTTCTAGTTGCGCGGTCTATGGTTATCCACAGCAGCTACCTTTAACAGAAGATCATCCACGTAATCCTATTAATCCTTATGGCAAAACAAAATATGCAGTAGAGCTCATGCTCGAAGATTGCGCGCAGGCTTACGGTTTAAACTATGTGAGTTTACGCTATTTTAATGCAGCGGGTGTTATGCCATACGAACATCTTTATGAGTGGCATGTTCCAGAAACGCATCTTATTCCCTTACTATTACGATCTGCATTGACCAATAAAAAAATTAATGTTTTTGGCACAGATTATGCAACGCCAGATGGTACTTGTGTGCGTGATTATATTCATGTTCAAGATCTCGCCTCTGCACATTATAAAGCACTCAAACATATCGAGGCTCAGCATCCTTCTGATGTTTTTAACTTGGGAACAGGAACTGGTTACTCAGTACAAGAAGTTATTACTGCTGCGCAACAGGTAACTAAAAAAGAGATCCTTGTTAATTATGCTGATCGTCGTGAGGGTGATCCACCTATCTTGGTAGCGGATGCAACTAAGGCTGCCAATATTTTAAACTGGAAGCCGCATTCTTCTGATATCAAAACTATTTTAAAAACAGCATGGATTGCAGAACGAACCTGTTTTGAGCAGATACAAAAAAAACATGATGCGAATCATACTGAGTGATCACCTAAGGTGATTGTATCGAAGTATAATTGTAAGCAATAAAAAAGGCCCCGAATCCGAGGCCTTTTTTAATTTAATTCGTTTTGTTTATTTATCAGTTCCCCTTAATCTTTGGAACCAGCTTCTTTTAGGTTTAGCTTTTTCTGTTCTTTCTTTTGTTTTTAATAGTTCTAAATTTCTTTGATTAAGGTGCATTCCTGTGCCTTCAAAATCAAGTGATTCGTCTTGATTATTGCTCGGTGGTTTTACAAAATCAGGATTTTCAGCACTAGAGCTTGCAGATGATGATGTAGAAACGGTTGACTGTATAAGCCCGTACCATCGATTTAGTGCTTGATAATCTTTAGGTGCAAAATGGAATGGGCTTTTTCCATAAGGGGCAAATATTTGGAACATCTGAATGCCTGGGTTTTCTTCTAGTGCAGTTGCCACGCGGTTTTTCCATGTTTGCATTTCAGCGGTGGTTAATGGTTTGGCTTGTGGAGTAGATACAGGAGCGGAAGCACTTGAGCTAGCTGTAGAAGATTCAGCTTCTGCCATCTCTAGGTGAACTCGTTGTGTAGAGTAATATTCAAGTAAAGATTCAAAGTCACGAGGAGCAAGTGTTGCTTGTGATTTTCCTAATCTTGCAAGAACATCTGGGAATTCCGGTTTTGGATTTTGTTGTAATGCGTTTCTTATAAGCTTTTCATATTGACCTAGCTGTTTTGCACTTAACTGTTTAGGTGTGTGTGGCATAACAGGATTTGGATCTTGAGTTGCTAGATTATCACCAAGTAGATCTTGTGGTTGTTGTGCTGGCTCTTGATATGCCGGTGGTTGCGCTGCTTTTAATTCATTATAGTACCGTTGCAATTCAGCTCTACCTGTTGGTGTAAGGTTTGACATTTGACTCTTGGTAATAATTCGAGAAAGAGGAAGAATAAAACCTCCATCGAACATAGTCTTTATGGTGTTCTTAAGTGTTGCCATGCTTGAGTTTGATGGTTGTTTAGTAGATGCAGCAACGCTGGAACCTACTTGTTGTTTTTGTTTAACAAGATATGCCTGTAATTCTTGAAGTTGTTCTGAAGTTAACATGTCACGTTGATCAGATGAAAAAATTTGAGACATTCTTGCATGAGGATCATATTGTAATGCCTTTTGCATTTGTGCTTTTAGTTCTGGCACTAAGCCTTTTTTAGGTGTGTATAAAGATTCATATGCAGAGGGGCCAGGTTTTGAGCCGGCAGCACTTGAGCTTGCTTGTTGGCCTTGGTGATTAATGTAATATTCTTCTAACTCATTGCGTTCGTGATCAGTCAATGCATCGTTTTCAGCTGGAGAAATAATATCTATAAAGCGTGCTTGTGGATTTTGTTTTAGTATTGTTTCTATACGGTTCTTGTAGGTTTCCATTTTCATTGCTTGATCGTGTGAGCTAGCTACAGAAGGTTTTGTAGTGGGCTTGAGTATGGATTTACCTTTAGATTTTAGCTCTATTCCAATTTGTATTTGCATCATAAAGAATCTAAGTTCTTGTTCTTGTGTTGAAGTTAAAGCTGGTAGCTGATGTTTTAAATCGTTCTTAACCGTGTTAAATGTTAGATGTGGGTTTTGTGCTTTTTTTAAGTAGTTACGTATTCGATCTCTCCACTGTTTCATTGTTGAACCAGAGAAACCAGGTTCTTTTGTTTCTTCTTCTGCTTCTTCTTCTAGCTCTTCTTTTATAGTTTCTAATATATGAGGTTCAAGTTTTTCTGTAATGGTTGATAACTCTGGAGCTTTGCTTGGAGGATTTTTTAGAGATGCAGATCTAATTGCTTTTTCCACTTGTTTAAGCAATGAGGCAAAAACTTTTGGTGATCCGCCCGCGTTTATATAATTTTTGATTGCGGTTCTTAATGCTTGAGCAGAGGCCATTTTTTGTTTTGATTTATTTGGTTTATTATATGCGCTTTCTGCGGCTTCTACTTTTTTAAAGAAAGCAAATGCTGTGGAGTTGCAAGCATTGTATACGGTGTATGTTTTTCGACCAGTGCCATATGCTTGACTAAAACCAGTTCCTACAGGTGAACCAACTGCAGTATCAGATTGTAATTTAGGTGATAGTGAGATCTTGTTGCAAAGCGTTCTTAGTTGTTTTTGGGTGCCCACGCCTCCTTTATAACTATTCTGTATTGCAATCGTAATGTCTCGTGAGGATGTTGGATGTATTGTTAAAACTATGAGCGATAACGCCCATAGATTAATAATTTTAAAATTCATGGTTATCGCTCCTGAAAATTATTTTAAAAATTCTTTGTATTATCTTTTAAAAACTGATCAATAATTTAGTATAGATGCTCCAGCGATCAATAGCGGTGTTTTGACGAGAAGTGTCATATGATCCACCGAGTTCATAATTTTGAGACCATGCTGCATCGCGGTAATAAGCAACAGATGCATGAATAGTGCTTGCAAAAACATTTGTATGAGCAGCAGAATTTAAATTAATGTCACTTTCTTTAATAAAGTAATCAGTAGGGGCAGCTCCACCAGCTATAAGATTAGTATAATCAAGAGCTCTTCCCATTTTACGAGAAGGAATCACTTCTCCAGTTCCTGCAGTTGCTACGGTACCAATAGTTGCTATTTGTGGTCCTTGTACCCAGCTTTCTGCAAGTGTAACTTCTTCTGCTTGGCGGAATCGGTTAATAACGCCAACATTCATATTCCAATTTTTTGCCATCATAGAAAGTTGTGTTGAAATACCAAAAGATACTCCAGGACTCACTTTAACGTCTTTGGTCATAGAGTTAATACCAAAGTTTCTTGCATCACTGGTTCTTGCCGCTGTGTTTTTATACATTGCAAGGTAACGAGTCCATGGGCCATTGTGTAGATCAAGAGAACGTTTTTGTGTATTTTCAAAAAGGTAGCGTCCACTAATAGCATTAGTAATCCACCAGTTGCATCTATCTGCTTCGTGCATGCAAATATGAGTGGTGTTTCCCCAGTCAAGACCGGCATGGTGGCCGTTTCCTACAATAGGTTCCCACATATATTCTGCGGTTCGGCGGTTTCCTGTTGGAATAACAATTCCAAAATGTTGGCTTACAAAAAAATCTTCGCGGTTATAAGCATTGCGTCCTATACGAATGGTAAGATCGGCAAGACCATTTTTTGTTTGTGCTCCATTAATACGGCCATAGTTTAGACCTGTTTGTCTAAATGCTTCGTACATGCTGGTAACAAGAGTGGTAGAATCGGTAAATTTTGTAACGGCAGCAACAGTGCTTTCGGTACTTGTTCGTTCTTCCTGAAGATCTAGGTCTTGTTTTAGATGCTCAAACGGTGCATCGATGTTAACCCAGTATTTATCGCAAAAAGGAATACGTAGAGAAAGAGCCATTCCAAGGCGTCTTTGCACTGGTTTAAACCAGATGCGAGATGCATAGTTATCAGCTACTGTTTGTAGGTTAAAGTCTCCAGTGGAAATATCTTGGGAGAGTTCTTGTGCAGCATCGGTATTGGCAGTCGCTGGAATTGCTTCTTTTACAATCAGTTCTTTTTTTCCATCAAAGAGAAAGTATTTATTGAGTTCATCTTGTGCGCCGCTGGTTGTTTTTCCGCCAAAGATTACAGCAGAGAGTTCGGGCTTGTTGAGTATATGCCCTTTTTCGTGTTGCTGATGGGCAACCAGTGTGTAGCCAGTGGTGCTATAAAGTTCAAAATTTTCGAAATCTACAAATACACTTTTTCCAGAAACATCTTCTGTGTAGGTGCAAGAGTGGAGTAGAAGAAGGGCAAGAACGTAAATGCGACATTTCATAGGATTCTCCTTTTTAGTGTCCTATTATATTTAACTTATACTTTCTATTCGTACCATGTTTTTTACGCTAAAGGCAAGTTTTGGACTTATGATTAATGGGGGCTTAGAACCTTGATTAATTGCAATACTTCTAGCGACAGCATTGATCAGGGGTTTTTTGGTTCTAGAGGTAATCCATGGTACACTTTTGAGATTAAGAAAAAGGACAACTTTTAGCTTAGGGTATGTTGTTATGATCACACGAGTACGCGGAACACGGGATATTTTTAAAGCCCGAGAATTTTTAGAGATTGCTAAAATTACCAAAAAACATTTGGATCAGTATCGTTTTACGCAAGTTATTCTACCGTCTCTTGAGTCGGTTGAGCTTTTTAAGCGAGCACTTGGTCAAGAGACCGATGTTGTATCTAAAGAGATGTTTGTAGTTTCTTCTTCTTCCGCAGATCAAAAAAAAGAACAAATTTGTTTGCGGCCCGAGGCAACAGCGCAAATGGTTCGTGCTTTTATTGAGAACGGGGTACAAGATTTGCCGTGGAAAGTTTTTTGCATAGGTTCTATGTTTCGGTATGAACGTCCACAAAAAGGTCGTTTCCGTGAATTTTATCAGTGTAGCCTAGAGGTTATTGGTTCAGCTTCTATTTCTGAAGACATACATTTAATTACTATGTTAGATACTTTGTTTTCTCAAAAGTTTAATCTTACAGAATATGCTTTGCACATTAATTTTTTGGGTTGCCCAGAAGACAGAAAGCAATTTAAACAAAAATTATATGACTTTTTAAATCAACATGAGTCTGCTATTTGCGATACGTGTAAAAAGCGTAAAGAGGCAAATATTTTACGAGTATTTGATTGTAAAAGCCAAGATTGTCATAAGGTATATAAAGATGCTCCACACCTAACTGACGATTTATGCCAGGCGTGTGCAACAGAATGGCAACAGGTACAAGATCGCCTAGAAGAGTTATCTGTTTCTTTTGTGCATAATACAAAATTGGTCCGTGGGCTTGATTACTATAACAAAACTATTTTTGAATTTGTGAGCCCGCTACTAGGGGCACAAAGTGCTTTTTGTGGTGGTGGACGTTACGATTCTCTCGTAACGTTACTTGGAGGCAAAAAAGATCAACCTGCTATTGGTGCAGCCATTGGTCTTGATCGCTTAGACATATTGCTCGCAGAGACTAATTCTACCTTGCTCGAACAACAGCTTTCTCCGCTCTATGTTATTTTGCCGTTAGAAAAGGATCAGCATCCGATTGCATTAAAGTTGGCGCAAATATTACATACACAAGGATTTTGTGTAGATGTTCTTTTTGATGGTTCAATAAAAAATATGATGCGCAAGTCGAATAAAATGGGTGCTCAAGCGGTATTGCTTCTTGGTTCTGATGAGCAGGCTCAAGGTACAGTGATGTTTAAAGATATGCAATCTGGTGAGTCGCAGGCGGTTAAACAGATTGATGTTTCTGGACTCATGAAAAAATAATATTATTTAAGGTGTCTCTCGATACAAACGCCTTTGGCGTCCACTCGAGATGAACCAATAAATAATTTCTTTAAATAATTAAGTTAATAAGTTCATCCCGAGTGATTTCGTAAGAAATTGTATCGAGGGAACCTTATAGTCTATCCGTAAAATGCATTGGGCATGTAGGTAATCTTTGATGAATTATTATCAATTAAAGCTACATCAAAACGATATACTTTATCCGTAAGATTTTGACGAGCTAGAAAAGTTTTTGCTGCCAGAGCAATCTTTTTTTGTTTTGAACGTGTAATGACTTCTGAGGTATTAAAGTAAACATTAGATCGAGTTTTGACTTCTACAAAAACCAAGAGTTCATTCTTGCAAGCAATAATATCTATTTCTCCAGAGCGGACAGTAAAGTTGCGTTTTAAAATAGTAAATCCATAACTCTCTAGATGCTGTGCAATGCGTTCTTCTCCTTGAGCTCCAATGGTAGCTTTAGAAGAAGGCAACATAATTTTTCTTTGTAGTAGGTGAATTGTTATGAGCTATTTTCGTTGCATAGCCAGGAAAGCGGCTGCTTAATTGTGCATATAATCTATTGGCTCGAGGAGCATCATTTTTTGCTTGGGCTAGGCGATATTCCATATGCAAATTTTTTGGCTGAGTATCGGGTAATAAATTTTGATATTCTTTTTTTAAAGCAGCCAAGCGAGTTTCTGCGGCTTTGGTGCTACCTTTTTTCATATAATATTCAAAAACCGTAACTTCGTGGTCGTAAAGAGTGTAATTACATGTTCTTAAAATAGTATGTACATCTTTACTGTATTGATTGTTTTTTTCTATCAATGATTGAGCAAGCGCTCTTGTTTTATAGGTTGGAGTTTGATCACGGTCTGCTTTAAGCATCATATTCTGATTACTAATCAAACATTTATATTCAGCATAATCGGCTTTTTTATCGCCAGGATATAATGTTAAAAAATCTTGATATCCTTGGGCAGAAAGTTTGAGTGCACCTCGATCAAAGTTGATATCTGCAACTTCGAGCTTAAGGTTTTTGATAACAATAGTACTTTTTAAGAGAGATTCTAGTCGTGTTAAGAATCTTATAGCTTCTTCTTTCCAGCCTAATTTAAGAGCAAGATCTGCAACTGTACGCAGTTCTTCTTCGGTCATAAGCTTGAGAGGTTTTTTGTCTATAGCGCGATATTGTTTAAGCACAAGTTTTTTCTCTGGGCCGTGGAGCCTGGCTTTTTTAGTAGAAAAAGCTAATGGAGCCCGCTCTTTTTCTTGTGTACTTACGGTAAAAAATTTGGTTGGAGCTTTTTTTGATTTCTTGGCCATCTGTGTTGGAGTAGGTGCAAAAAGTAGAGAATAGCTAAAAAGAAGGAGTATAGAGAGTGATATTTTTTTTAAATATAGAAACATTCCTGCCCTCAAAATCGTTATGTATGACATTGTACAAAACAGTATGGAGGCAAGGATAGCACAGCATCTATATGCCCGCAACTTGTAGAGAGCTATCAAGATCTGCTTGAGTTTGGTATCTTCGATAAATATGGGTATAAATGAATGGGTAACGAGAAGCTTGTTCTGGTGGGCAATACGGAGAAAATTATGGTGAATAAAACATTAGGTCAGTTACTGGTTGAAAGTGAAGCTCTTACGCAAGAGCAGTTTGTAAAATTTAAAGAAGAGGCACAAAAATCTAATCTTTCTTTTACGCGATATGTGCACGATAAGCATCTGGTTGCAGAAGAAGGAATAGCAAAAGCATATATTGCTATGACCGGTCTTACTTTTATTAATCAATTAACTGACGAAATGGCAGACCCTCTCTTGTTGGCAAAAGTGCCGCTCAAATTTTTAAGAGAAAATATGGTCATTCCTATTAAACACCAAGGCATAGCATTAGTTACTGCTAATCCTACTGATTTTCAACCTATCGATGAATTACAGCTATTGTTTGGTAGCGACATAACAATTTTGATTTCTACACCAAAAATAATACTTGATGCTCTTAATCATTACTATCCGCTTGAGGGGACCGATGAAATGATGGAGGATTTAGAAAAAGATAGTGATGTTGGGGATCTTACCTTTGCTGATATAGATGAACGAGATATTTTAAGTAGTGCCAATGATGCACCTATTATTAAATTAGTAAATTATATTTTGTTTCAAGCAGATAAACTGGATGCATCTGATGTTCATATAGAACCAGAAGAAAAAGAGATTCGTGTACGGTTTAGGGTTGATGGACGTATGCACCAATTTATGACGGTTCCCAAACGTATGGAGGGTGCAGTTGCTTCTCGTATCAAAATTATGTCTAGTTTGGATATTGCAGAAAAACGTAAACCTCAAGATGGTCGCATAGAAATTCGCATTGGCGATAAACGTATAGATCTTCGTGTTTCTTTCTTGCCGGCAGTGCATGGAGAAAGTATTGTTATGCGTTTGCTCGATAAAGACAAAGGTTTTTCTGAGCTCGATAAACTTGGATTGAGCGAACGTGATTATAAAATCGTACTGAAAAGTATTGCTCGTCCCAATGGTATATTTTTAGTTTCTGGGCCAACTGGTTCTGGTAAAACAACCACGCTTTATTCTATTTTGAGTCGCATAAATGTACCAACCGTAAACATTATTACGGTAGAAAACCCGGTTGAATATCAATTGCCTGGCATCACACAAGTACAAGTAAATCCTAAAGTAGATTTAACTTTTTCATCATCACTTAGGTCTATCTTACGACAAGATCCTGATATTGTGATGATCGGTGAAACACGAGATCAAGAGACCGCACAAATTGCAATTCAAGCAGCATTAACAGGTCATTTAGTATTAACAACTATTCATACCAATGATGCTCCCTCTATTATTACGCGTTTAATAGATATGGGTATTGAGCCTTTCTTAATAGCATCTTCTATTGTTGCGGGTATGGCACAGCGACTTGTTCGTAAATTAGATCCTGCCTGTAAAGAAGCATACAAGCCATCGGCAGAAGTATTAAAAAGCTTGGGAATGAATCCTACAAAAAATAAAGATGTTACGTTTTATAAACCAAAGGGCTGTAAAGATTGCAACATGATGGGGTATAAAGGTCGGCTACCAATATTTGAAGTTATGGATATGACTGATGCTGTTGCGCAACTTACTATGAAGCGTGCTCCAACACTTGATATTAGAAAGCAAGCAAAAAAAGATGGCATGACTTATTTAATTGATGACGGTATTGCTAAAATAAAAGCAGGCCTGACGAGTGTAGAAGAAGTTGTTTCTGTAGCAACTGTCTTTGACGATTCATCAAGCCCTGAATGATTTTATAGATCTATTGGTAGGTTTGGATCAGTTTGAGTACTTGCATCTTTAGTACCAGGATTATATTCAAAATCACGTAATGCTTGCCCAAAAGGTACGCGACACAATGGACATTGATGATTTAGTTGTGCTTGTTTGGTAAGAAAATC
>JBLICC010000031.1:0-9791 GCA_047631715.1 Alteromonas naphthalenivorans | reverse complement strand
AGAGATAAGAAACCAACTAATGATATTGCAGAAAAAGAACTCAAACAGTTGGGATATTAAAAAGAAACATCGCACATAATAAACATTCAAAAAATACCTGCCCACTAATACTTATCTAAAAAAAGTTGCAAAAAGAATAATTCCAACCTATTATCTTTTAATCTAATAATAAAACTTTTCTTAGCCATTACCAAACGGATTCTTATGAAAAAATTTACTTTGCTAGCTACTTTACTATTAAGCGCTTCTATTTATTCAAGCGATTCACATTTAGAAAAAATTAGATTTGCTCTTTGGGATGGTGGTAGAAACACAAATGAAACATATGAAGGATTACTTAAATTAAGCCCTGCGGATGCACAAGAATTAAATCCAAATGATGTTGATAGATTTTTAAATAAACGATTAAGACTTATTTCAAAAGATGAATCAGATTCATCTATACCATCTTCTCCAACAACATCATTAAAAGAATATGAAGGTATGCCTTATAACTCATATAGAGCACCTTCTCCTAAAAGTCCTAAATAAATTACCTATAAGTTGCATTGATTTTTTAAAGACGATACCATGACGAGATAGTCCTGTATCGTCTTTTTTTGTTATTTTAAGGAGCTCTGTATGTTCAAAGCTATTACTCGTACCTCTGGATTTTGGGCCGCATTTGTAGCAATCAGTATTGTGAGCGCGGTAGTAGGAGGAAAACATCTCTTTAAAGTACTGCCTATGATGTCTATTGATTTACGTATGGACAGCAAACAAGCACTTAATAAAACACAGGTGCTTGTAAAAGATTATAACTGGGCACCACAAAATGCATGGCAAGCAGCGCATTTTCAAAACGATACATTAGTACAATTTTTTGCAGAGTTAGAATGCGGTGGCATAAAAACATTTCAAAAGATGATCGAAGAAAAATTATACGAACCTTACCAATGGCATGTTAGAAACTTTAAAGAAGGTGTAACGCAAGAGAGTCATGTTTATTTTACTCCACAAGGTCATCCATATGGCTTTGAAATAAAACTTGCAGAAGACGATGCTCCTGGAAATTTAAGTATTTCAGAAGCTCGTAAACGTGCACTTGCAGTTGCTCAAAAAGACTGGAATCTTTCTTTTGATAACTACAAAGAAGTAGAAACTTCTAAAGAAGAAACACCAAAAGGTAGAGTGGACCATACATTTCTATACGAACGCACAGACAAAACACTTGGCAAAGATGGTAAATACCGCATCAAGCTTGTAGTTCGTGGAAATGTATTTGCACTTTTAAAACAATTTGTTCATGTTCCCGAAGGTTTTACGCGCCGCTATCAAGAAATACGATCTCAAAATAATATGTTCTCTAGCGCCTTTAGTATGCTCTTTAACATACTCTATCTTATTATTGGTGGGCTTATTGGTGGTTTTATTTTAATAAGAAAACGCCGCTATTTACTGATACCTGCAGCAGCTGCCGTTGGAGTATTATCGTTCTTTTCTTTCTTTAATATTCTAAACTCTTTACCTCTCATGTGGATGAATTACGATACAGCAATGTCTTCTACTAGCTTTATATCTATAATTATTATCAGTAGTATGTTTGGCGTACTACAAAATTTTATTATGTTTATTCTAATTGTAGGAGCAGGAGAAAGTTTAAGCAGATGGGCGTTTCCAAATCATATACAATTTTGGAAATCATGGTCAAAAGAAGCTGGTGGATCTTTAACTATTCTTGGTCAAACACTCGGTGGTTATGGATTATTTTGTTTTGAACTCCCTCTTATGGCTACAATATACTACGCTCTTACTCATGGTTTGGGATGGTGGGCTCCTACGGGAACATTAATTGATCCTAATATTCTTGCCAATTACGTACCATGGCTTGGAGCCTTTTCTAATTCTTTGTCTGCAGGATTTTGGGAAGAATTTGCTTTTAGAGCATTACCTATCGCAGGAATTATTCTTTTAGGACGACACTTTAAAAAAGAAAAGTTATTTTTAATTGTTGGATTAATTGGACAGGCTATTATCTTTGGAGGAATGCATACTTTCTATGCTCAACAACCTGTTTATTTTAGAATTGTAGAACTCTTTATTCCTTCACTCATTTGGGCAGCAACCTACTTAGTATTTGGTTTGCTTCCTGGTATTATTTGCCATTATCTTTGGGATTTAATGTGGTTCGCATTCCCTATTATGGTTTCTAACGCACCTGGAATTATAGTACAAAAAATAATTGTTTTAACACTCGCTTTGTTTCCACTTTTGATTGTTTTATTTAGAAGATGGCAAGTAGGCAAATGGGTCTATGCTCCTGAATCTGCAAAAAACAGTGCCTGGAAAGTGCCAGCAGAAAGCACCACCACAGTAGAAACACAAAAAACTATAGTTACTACACTGTCTGAAACTAAAACAAAGCTTATTCTAGGGGCAGGAGCAGTTGGTTTAGCAGCATGTTTATTTTTTGGTACTGAAAAAAACAGTAACCCGCAACTAACCCTTTCTAAACAACAAGCAATCGTAGCTGCACAAAAAAATCTTACTACATTGACCAATGCAGACACACATTGGACAGTTTTAGCACAACCAGACACAGGAACAACACCACAACAAATGCGTAATTATACTTATAATCATAAATTTATGTGGCAAACTCAATCAAAAGAAATGTATAAAAACCTTTTAGGAACCTATCTTTCAACCGTTCATTGGAAAATACGTTTCTCACATTTTGAAGGTGATATTACCGAACGTGCCGAAGAATATATCTGTTTTGTGAATACTCATGAAAAAGTCTATCGTACATTACATGTTTTACCTGAAGCACAGGAAGGCAAGTCGCTATCTGAAGGACAAGCTCGCAACATTGCTCTCGATACTATTAAGAAACAGTTTGAATTAGATACACAACAACTTAAAGAAATTTCTGCTATCGATAGTAAAAAACCTCATCGAAAAGATTGGAACTTTATTTTTCAAGATACCACACATGAGCTTAAAGAAGGTGGCCAAACTCGTATTAACATTGCAATTGGCGGCGATCAAGTAACTGATTATGAACAATTTGTTTTTGTACCAGAAGCATGGACTCGTCAAGAAACACAAAAAGACGGAGTATTTGGTTCATTTAAACTGGGATGCATGCTCTTTCTTGTATTATTCATACTACTAACGATGGGAACAGTAGGCGGATCATCTTTTGAACATTTTAATTTCAAACAGTTCTTATACTTCTTTGGCATCATATGCACATTGTCTGGGCTTGGTATTGCAAACAAACTTGATATGTTTACCTTTAACTTTATCACTGCACAATCTTATACAAGCCAACTTTTTAGTACCTTTGCTAGTCTTTTTGGATCGGTAGTACTACAAAGCTTTGGAATTGCATTTCTTGCAGGCGCTCTTGTGATATATTGCAAAAAAGCTACTTACAAAAAACATATACTTCTACCTCTCATTGGAGCTACTATTCCTGTAGCACTATGCGGCATTGCAGCTTTATTTAGCACTTTTGTACCACAACTTACACCTATTGTTGCTGATCTAACACCACTCAGTCTACAATTTCCTTTTGTAGGACCACTTGTTTCATCAACTGTTTATCTTCTTTTATTAGCAAGTTTATTTATTCCAGTAAGCATGTATCTTTCACGCATTACCAATCATTGGAAAAAAAATATCGTTATAGGTCTGTTACTCTGTGTAAGTTTAGGAATTACAGCAATATGCATGAGTGGTGCAGAATCTCTTATTGCCTGTCTTATAATTGGTATTCCTGTAGGCCTTGGTCTGTGTTTATTACACAAATGTATTCTTACACATGACGCTAGTTTACTTATTCCAGCAACAGCATCTCTCTTGGCACTTATGCTTTTAAAAAATGGATTACTCAAAGGTTATCCCTTAGCCTTTACATATGCCATTTTAGGAGTACTCTTTATTTCTTTTGTTGGATATAGATGGTTTAAACAAATACGAGTTTCATGAAATTAAAATTATTATTAATTAGCAGTTTTTGTTGTGTAAATATAATGGGTATGGAAATTGATCGAGGATCTGTAAAGCGCACTCACGATGCTGCAGATCTTTATGAATTATATGATCAAGAAATACCTATTGCACCTAAAAAAACATCGCTCTTTTCTCCTCATGAACAAGATGTTCTTATTAGAATAAAACAATTTTGTATTTCTATAGATAATACAGGCGATCCTCTTATCTATAGAAATAATGAAGGTTTTCTACAAACAAGTAATTATGTTTTTGAAACTCTCAATTCATACCTAACAGATATTACTTTAATACAAAAAAAATATCTGAATGATCCTGATCTACAACAACTCATCCATGCTTTAAATGGATTCCACGGAATTGGTTATAAATTTTTACAATTCTCATAATTAATTAAAAAATCTCATATTGGAGTATAGAGTATGAAGCACTCTTTATTTTTTATTTTTTTAAGTCTTTTTTTGTATTCAAGTAAAACAGAAGATATTGGCCACGAATGTGGTTTTTCTTTTGTAAAACTAAAAAATAACAGCACCTACTATCAAAATCGTTACAATAACCCACTGTGGGGTCTATACAAAACACAGCTGTTATTAGAAAAGCAACGTAATCGCGGTCAAGATGGTGCCGGTATTTCTGCCATTCAAAATAATAGTGATGGCGTGGTTGCCTATCGATTACGTGCAGTTAAACCTCATCCACTCGAAACAATTTTTGAACAAGCGTATGACCAAAAAGATATTATAAGCCATAGTCATACTTTTTTAGGACATGTTCGTTATGGCACGTATGGCAAAGAAGATGTTAATTTATGCCAGCCCTTGATTCATAATAGCCCTACTTCTCATCATCGTTTGAGCATTGCAGGAAACTTTAACCTCACAAACATTCCTTATGTAAAAAGATCATTACGAACAACATTTTTTAATCCACAGGCTTCTGATACTCAAACAGTTATCAATACCCTTGCACAAAATTTACAAACCGTATCCAATAAAAAAGATCTTAATTTTGCACAACTCATTCAACAAACAACCCGTCATTGGGATGGTGGCTATGCTTTTTGTTGCGTACTAGGAACGGGAGAAAGTGTTATTTTTAGAGATCCCCATGGTATTCGCCCTGCTTTTATGTACGAAGATGACGAAGTGATTGCTTCAGCTTCTGAACGAGCAGCTCTCATTGGAGCATTTAATTGTAACCCAGAAGATATTAAAGAAGTTCCTCCTGGAAGTGTTGTTCATATTTCGCCAAACAATACCGTTACATTCACCTCTTGCCCACAAAAGAAAAAATTCGCAGCTTGTGCCTTTGAAGCAATTTATTTTAGCCGACAAGAAGATCCACTTATTTATCAAAAAAGAAAACAGTTAGGAAAAGCTCTTGCAGATCGAGTATTAAAATCTATCGAAACCCACCTTAATGACACTGTTTTTTGCTATATCCCTAATACCGGCTCTGTAGCTTTTACTGGAATGATGGAAAAACTAGAAACTATCACCATGCAAAAAGATTTTATGACAAGAAAGGTTATTCCTAAACCTTTACGTAAAGAACATTTAATCAATAAAAACCAACAAATTAGAACTTTTATTGCACAAGAAGGTAATCGAAGTGACCTCATAGAGCATATGTATAATATTACCAAGGGCATTGTACAACCGCACGAAACAGTAGTAGCTCTTGATGACTCTATTGTAAGAGGAGCTACATTACAGAAATCAATTATACGCCAATTGATTAACTTAAACCCAAAACATATTATTATTGTTTCTTCTGCTCCTCCTGTAAAATATCCTGATTGTTATGGCATCGACATGAGCAAAATAGATGACTTTATTGCTTTTAGAGCTCTTGTAAGTCTTATTAAAAAACATGGCAAAGAACAAATACTTGAACAAGTAGAACAAGAATGCAAAGCAGGAATTGCACAATGCCTTCCCTCTAACCCTGTTCAAAAATTATATGCTCTTTTTTCTCATCAAGAACTAGAAGAAGAGATTGCTCAACTTATTTATCCTCATGATACTAACTGGAGAGGCTCCATAAAAGTTATCTATCAAACAGTATCAAGCATGCATAAGGCGCTTGAAGATTACCCTGGTGACTGGTACTTTACCGGTAACTATCCAACACTAGGGGGTTATCAAACCGTACAACGGAGTTATCTTAACTCGCGAATGGGATCAAACAAACGATCGTATGAGTAGAAACACCTCAACTCCATTGACTTTCTTCTTCTAAACAGCTTAGAATCAAACAATTGAATAAAAAAAGGAGAAAGAATGTTTTGGAATGAAGCTGACAAAAATGGATTTAAAGTTTTAAAAAAATGTTTTTCATTTTTAACTACTTGCCCTGGTACATTAATTTTTGTTTTCTTAATTATTTTTATTAATGCAAGCCTTTTTGGGACTGCGTTGTACTTAGAATATGTCTATCATGGAACATCTGTTTTTGACTCATCATCTTTTCATAATTTTTTTAATCTTAATATTACAAAACATTTAACACGTATAGGATTTATTTTAGGACTTATCTTCATAAGTGCTCTTTCTAATATAATTTGCCTTACTAGTCTTACATATAACAGCATTCAATACCTAAACAAAAAACCTTATGGTTTTTTAAAGTCTCTGAAAGTAACACTTTTAAAACTACATATTGTTATACCAGCTGCTATTATTCTTGTACTGCATCGTATTGATATATTCTTCAGCTCTATTAACCCCCAATCAATTTCTCAGGCTCTTGGAGAGCACATACAAGGAAAAAAACCTGTACCACTTGCTACTATGTATACCTTAGAAAGCAGTCTATTTTTTCCGCTAATTGTAGAAACAAATTTATCTATTATAGAAATTCTAGAAATGTCTAAAACTATGATGATCAAGCAATTTGGTGATTCTTTATATTTAAACATCTCTTATACAAAATTAAAATTTGTCTTATTTATTATAATTGCAAGTACCTTTGGATTTTTTGTGCATTATCATTTTAATCTACTACCTGCGATTGTAGTTTCATACGCTCTTATTTTAAGTACTTACACACTTATAGAAACTGTTATTTTTCTTTTTCGAGCTTGTCTTTTTAACTTTATAAAAAACCGTCCTACAGGGCCCTTTACCAAACTTGAGATACCTTTATACTTTAAAAACTAAGTTTTTAATATAATTCGATAAAAAATTTGAAAGTTATTTATGATTAATCAAGAATTGCTATTCTCAATCGCTTCGAGCATTGGTGTTTTTGTTGGACTATGGGCTACCGGTGTTTTTTTAGAAAAAAGCATTATTAAGATGGGAACTCACAGACAATACAACCCTGCAGTTTTAAGTCTACTGGCTGTAGGAATCAAACGTATTTTTGTATTAATGGGTCTTATTAGTGCCGCAGGATCATTTGGTATTGATATTCGAGGACTTTTAGCAGGGCTTGGATTAACCGGTTTTGCTCTTGGTTTTGCTCTCAAAGATCTTCTTGCAAATACTATTGCAGGAATCTTTATACTTCTTTATCGCCCTTTTAAACTAGGACAAGAAATTAAGATTCAATCAAACAGCAAGTCTATTGATCAAGGAACAGTAACCGCTATAGATCTACGTTACACCACTATTGATAATGCTGAAGAGATAATCTTAATTCCTAATTCTGTTATATTCACTAATTCTATTTCGCTCATAAAATAAAAAGGCCAGCAATTTGCCGACCTTTTTAAATTTATATTAATGTAGAAAGTTTTAGAGATCTACTTCTATTCCTACAGTAAATGCATGTTGAACTATTTTATCTCTATCTATAGTAGTTTTAACAAGACCTCGAATAGAATCATTTGCTAATAAATTATAGTTAGTAGTATTTGCAATCGATGCACCTACTTCTGGTTTTTCAACACGAAGAAGGTTATCGTATTGTCTTCTATTCCAGTTAACTTTATACCCTATGGATATCATAAAGTCTTCTCGTTTTCGAGATAGATCAAAACCTATACCACCAGTTAGTTGCATTTTTTTAGGCGCAACACGTTGACCTGTGTAATAATACTTTTCATTTACTTTTTCATAAAGGCGAAGATCTTTAACTGTACCTTCGGCAAACCCAACCGATGCAAGACCAGTAAGGATCCAGTTTTCACATTCTGCTAGATTTAATTCACCAACTACTTCTAACTTAAATTGCTTCACATCTTGGAATGTTCTAAATGCAGTAGTAGTTGCATCTCCATCAAAATAATCTTTCTGTAAAGCATCTTTTGATTTTGCAAATGTAAACTGTAATCCAAGAGACCCATCAGTGGTACCATCTTTTTTCCATTGAGCAGGAATATCTGTGTAATGAGCCAAGAATGTTGTACCAATAATTGGCATAGCTTTTGTTTTAAGAGGAACCATGCGGTCAGTTGTTGCTCCATCACCAATTAAACCTGAAGGCGTTGCTGCTGTTTGATTAGCATCAAGTAACGTAATAGTGTCACCTTTTGAAAATTTAGAAACACCAAGATCAACACACATAGAAGAACTATCATAAGAAATATTATTAAAAGAAGTTGAACGCATTACTTTCTTTTTATGCTGACGATCTTGTTTTTGCTTATGTTCTTTTACTTGAAACTTTTTATTTTTTTCTGATTGTTTTTTAGATTTTTTTTGTTTTTTAGGGGCAACAAATGACTCAACGTCTTTTTCGATTTCGTCAATAGTATTAGTTATTCTATTGCGCGCCTCTACAGACCCTAAGAGAAAAAGGAATACTGTAATCCCTATTTTTTTGCTTCTATTCATCGTACTTTCCTTTCTTTTTTTTATAAAAAACTCATATTTCAGCATTATATAAATAAAGCATGTACGTCAACTTTTTGGCACAAAAGCATCGTGTTCTTGCAGCCAATACACTCTCTTTTATTTTTTCAACAAATACTCTCATATCTTATCCAGTTGCCCAATAACGCCTTAGATAAAAGCTTTTCTTCTTTTAAAAACTCTTTATACTATAACTTACATTGGATTTTTAATATGACACTAAGGAATCATTTCATGAAAAAACAGATTGCTCTTTTTCTATTAAGTTTTGGTATGAGCACAGCTTTAGCACGTGTACCTCTACAATCAACCTACCAATTACCACCTGATGCTAAAGTAGCAGGACTTTTGAATGTAATAGAAAAAAAAGCAAAAAGAGAAGAATCTACAGATGATGCAATACTAACACTTATAGAATTTTTAGCTGCTACCGATCAAGCAGGTTTAGATGTAGAATCAACAGAAGAAGTTCAAGATGCACTTAGAAACACTGATTTTGAAAAACATTGGAAAGAGTACAATTCACTTTATAGATCTTTAAAACGAAACATAATAGACAATCCTATGACTGTTATATCTTTCTTAATACAAAGTGGATATTTTGGTTATAAAGCTTATAAAGTATATAGTGACCCACGAGCTCATCAAGAATCTGTAGTTATGATTCCACAACAAGCTATTTCTAATTCACGTATAATACGAAATTTTATGGCAGCTGCAGCAAGAGAAATTCCCAATGAATATTTATATCTTATGGGTCAAGCTCGTATACCTATTCAAATAGCTGCAACGCTTGATGAATTATTACCAAATGAAACTGAAGTTCCCCGTATTGAAAATCATAATAAATCTGTGGGCCAATCACTTTGCATAGCTGCAGCAAGTTTATTATGCCTTACTGATCCAGCAAAACGTGCTATAAGAGAATGGTCATCACAAGACCGTCCACCACTCACCTACTTCATGACAGAAGATGAGTTAGAATTAGAA
>JBLICC010000030.1:0-10268 GCA_047631715.1 Alteromonas naphthalenivorans | reverse complement strand
AGGGTGCCTTTACAGACACCCTTTTCCTTAAAATCGAAGTTAATCTGAGGTCAGATTACCAGCGACCTCCGCCGCCATTACCACCAGTGCGGGGTCCACGGCTTCCACCACGGTCTCCACCACGGTCTCCACCACGGTCGCCACCAGTGCGTTCTGGACGAGGACGCGCTTCGTTAACGATAACTTTACGGCCTTCAAATTCAGCGCCGTTAAGTTGTGCAATAGCTTCTGTACCTTGAGCAGCGTCTTGCATTTCTACGAAGCCAAAACCTTTAGAACGGCCAGTATCACGGTCAGTGATAATGTTAGCAGATTCAACTGCGCCAAATTCTTCAAATTTTGTGCGTAAATCATTGTCAGACAAGTTAAAACTTAAGTTTCCTACATACAATTTCATTTGTTCATATCCTTAAAACAAAAAGAGATCAAAAAATCATCGTTTGCTGATCATCATCAAACGACATACCAATTATTTCGTCTTCCAACAGCGTTGCCGCTGCGGAAATTTCTGTTGCATCCTGAGGGTCAGCCAACACAGCTTTCTCAGTTTTATTACGTAATTCTTCCTTCGCATCTTCTACAAGTATAACCCCTACAGAATTTTCTGCAATAGCCTCTTCCTGTATAGACGCCTTCATCGCACCCTTTACTTCTTGCGATCCAGTTGCACTATCTGACTTATTTTCAAGTTGATTACCTGAAATAGGGTCAGTTTGTGCGTCAGAATCTAAGTCTTCATCTTCATCAAATGCAACAATCGAAACTAATCGCCGTCCAGAATCAAGACGAATGAGGCGAACCCCTTTAGCCTGTCTTCCCATCGTACGTACTTCTTTTGGGAGCAAATGAATAATTTTTCCTACATCATCAATGAGTAGAATATGAGACGTTTCACTAACAATAACCAATCCAACCACCTCACCATTACGACGGTCTGTTGGAATTGTTCGAACACCCAATCCACCACGATGAGCTACACGGAAGTCTCCTACACGTGTTCGCTTGCCGTAGCCTTTTTGAGTAGCAAACAAAATATTTTTATTTTCGTCATCAATGATTTCCATACCAACAACAGAGTCACCTTCTCTTAGGCGAATACCAATAACCCCTGCTGCCTGACGGCCCATTGCACGAACTTCTGTTTCTTTAAATCTAATACCTTGGCCAAATGCAGTCGCAATAACAATGTTATCTTTTCCAGATGAAACACCGCAAAACGAAAGTGCATCGTCATCTCTAAGACCAAGCGCACGAATACCTGATACACGAATCTTTGCAAACGATTTTGCATCAGTCTTCTTGATGATACCTTTTTTGGTTACCATCACAATATTTTTATCTTCCATACCACGCATGCAAAGCAATCTTACAACTGATTCGCCTTCTACTAACGGAAGCAAGTTAATAACCGCACGTCCTTTTGACGTACGTGAACCTTCTGCAACCTCATACACACGCATACTATAAACTCGACCAAGACTTGTGAAAAAGAGTAACTCATCATGACTCTTTGCAACAAACATGTCGCGCACAACATCGTCGTTGTCATCAAGTTTTTGCATACCCATTTTACCTTTACCACCACGGTGTTGCACACCATAGTTTTCAAGGCCTACACGTTTTACATAACCCTTTTGAGTCAAGGTTACCACAACGTCTTCATCAGGAATTAAATCTTCGTTAGTCAAAGAAGTAAAGCTGTCTTCAATTTGTGTACGACGCGGATTGTTGTACGTTGCTTTTACTTCGTGTAGTTCAACTTCTATTTCTTTTTTAAGAACATCACGATTTTGCAAAACAGACATCAAGTACTCAATGCTCTTTTTAATTTCTGCAATTTCGTTATGAATTTTTTGTTGTTCAAGGCCAGTTAAACGCTGCAAACGCATTTCTAAAATTGCTTTGCTTTGCTCTCCGGTTAACTTATATTGCTTTTCTAAGCCTGAAATCGCTTCGTCTGCTGATTTAGATTTTTTAATCAATTGCACAACAGCATCAATGTTATCAAGCGCAATAACAAAACCTGTAAGAAGATGCTCACGTGTTTTTGCTTTATCAAGCTCAAACTTAGTTCGACGATAAACAACGGTTTCTCTATGCAGTAAAAATTGTTTAATCAACTCTCTAAGAGTAAATACCATTGGTCTCTTATCAAGCAAACCAAGCATCAAAATAGAAATCGATGTTTGCAATGATGTGTACTTATACAATTGATTTAAAACAACTTCAGGAATCTCACCTCGTTTAATATCAATAACCACACGCATACCACGGCGATCAGACTCATCACGAATGTTAGAAATACCTTCTACAATTTTATTTTTTACTAAATCGGCAGTCTTTATAATCAATTCCGCTTTGTTAACCTGATACGGCAACTCAGTGATTATAATTGAATTACCACCTTTTTTGGTTTTTTCAAAAGCTGTTACGCCACGAACCATAACTTTACCGCGACCGGTTCTATATGCCTGTAGCACACCAGTTAAACCGCAGATAATACCACCAGTAGGAAAATCTGGTGCTGGAACTAATTTTATAATTTCTTCGTCAGTAATGTTTTCATCAGCAAGCAATGCTAAACAAGCATCTATAACTTCACCCAAATTATGTGGTGGAATAGAAGTTGCCATACCAACAGCAATACCCGCCGTTCCATTAATCAATAAATTAGGAATACGACTTGGTAAAATGACCGGCTCTGTTGTTGATTCATCAAAGTTAGCTACAAATTGAACGGTGTTCTTATCGATATCTGCAAGAATTTCTTGCGTAATTTTTTTCATTCGTACTTCGGTGTAACGCATAGCAGCTGCGTTGTCACCATCAACTGAACCCCAGTTACCCTGACCATCTAATAATGGATAGCGTTTTGCAAAAGTTTGTACCATACCAACCATAGTGTTATACACTGCTTGGTCACCATGCGGATGGTATTTACCCAACACATCACCAACTACACGAACAGATTTTCTGTACGGCTTGTTATAGTGATAGCCAAGTTCATACATAGCATAGAGAACACGACGATGTACTGGTTTAAGTCCATCCCTGATATCAGGAATAGCACGACTCACCACTACGGACATTGCGTAATCTAAAAACGAACTTTTTAGCTCATCTTCGATTAAAACTGGTTTAATACCTCTTGGTAATTTTTCTTGGGCCTTTTCGGCTGACATACCCTGCACCCTTTTGGTAAGATCAGAATCTACTGATTAGTCGACGAATATACGATATAATACCCCGAATAAGCAGAGAAGACAAGAACGGACCCTAATTGATAGCCAAAACAAGCTTATCTAAATAAAAACTAGACCATTCTTACTTTAATAAATTATTTTTATAGTTGAACTAAAATTCTTAACTTAATCAAAAACTACACTAAAAATAACTCTTTCCATGTTTTTACAATTACATTTTTCTTATTTGATCTTTACACTTGGATTAATAGTTCCTAAAATTTCGTTAATTTTTTCATTTTTTCCTATTGAAAAACTATTATGTATTTTCAATACCTTTAATGTAGGTGATAAATCATGAAAAGCGTTTTCCTTAAGAGTAGTTATTTTATTTTTATTAAGATCAATATGTTTTATATTTTTAAAATGTGTAAATGCATAGTTATCTATTTCATTGATACTATTATTAGATAAATTCAATTTTTGTAATTTAGAAAGCCCTACCCAACTATCTTTCTTAATTTTTATCATTCTATTATTATCAAGATTTAATTCATTCAGTACAAAAAGCCCTTCAAAAGCTCTTGGTTCAATTGTTTTTATTCTATTATTATCAAGAGATAATTCATTCAGTACAGAAAGCCCTTCAAAAGCTCTTGGTTCAATTTTTGCTATTTCATTATTAGAAAGATATAAATTATCCAATGCAGAAAGACCTTCAAAGGTTCCTGGTTCAATTTTTGCTATTTTATTAAGATCAAGATCTAAAAAATCCAATGTAGAAAGACCTTCAAAGATTCCTGGTTTAATTTTTGTTATTTCATTATTAGAAAGATATAAAGACCTCAATGTAAAAAGACCTTCAAAGGCTCCTAGTTCAATTTTTGATATTTTATTACTAGAAAAATTTAATTCATCCAATGCAGAAAGACCTTCAAAAACTTTTGGTGCAATTTTTGCTATTTTATTACGATTAAGATTTAAAGAATTTAATGCAGAAAGACCTTCAAAAACTTTTGGTTCAATTTTTGTTATTTTATTACTATCAAGTTGTAAAGAATTTAATGAAGAAAGACCTTGAAAGGCTCCTGGTTGAATTTCTTCTATTTTACTACTAGAAAGATCTAATTTATACAATGCAGAAAGACCTTCAAAGGCTCCTGGTTCAATTTCTTCTATAGAACAATTAGATAAATCTAATTTATACAATGCAGAAAGACCTTTAAAGGCTTCTCGTTCAATTTTTGCTATTTTATTACGATTAAGATCTAAAAACCTCAATGTAGAAAGACCTTCAAAATCTCCTAGTTTAATTTCTACTATTTTACTACTAGAAAGATCTAATTTATACAATGCAGAAAGACCTTTAAAGGCGTCTGGTTCAATTTTTGTTATTTTATTATAATTAAGATCTAAATAACTCAATACAGAAAGACCTCTAAAGGCTTCTGGTTCAATTTTTGTTATTCCATTACTAGAAAGATGTAATGTATCTAATACAGTAAGATTTTCAAAGGTTCCTGATTTTATTTCTACTATTTTATTATCAGATAAATTCAATTTTTGTAATTTTACAAGACCCTTAAAAGCTCCTGGTTCAATTTCTTCTATAGAACAATTAGAAAAATCTAGTTCTAGTAATTCAGTAAATTTTTCAAGATCACCTACTTTGATTTTAGTTATGTTGTTATGAGAAAAAATCAAAGATTTTATTTTTGATTTTTTTGGAGCGGAAATTAGATCATCTAAATGTTTAAAAGTTATAAAACTGTTTTTTTCAAATTTAAGAGTACAACCTTTATTACTTATTATAGGATCAGTCGTATTTAATGACTGAATTGGTCTAATAGAAGGCTTTATTATAGGTGGAGGAGTAGATGAAGACGAACTACTTGAAGAATTTGAATTTGAAAATCTTCTATTGAATATACTAGATAAAGAAGATCTTGGCCTACTAGAAAATATTGATGTAGCTGGAGATACATTTCCCGTTCTTGAAAGTGAAGATTGACTACGGATCCCCGGTATTGCTGGAGATACATTTCCCCTTCTTGAAAGTGATGATTGACTACGGATTCCGGATATCGCTGGAGAAAGAGGTGAACTTCGATTAAAACGAGGTGATTCTTCTGCTAGTACAGCCTTTTGCAGTTCATTTAACTCTATAAATTCATTAGGTGAAACTGCCTCTGAACTTAATCGTGAACCGGGTGTTAAATCATCTTGTTGTAACTCTTCTAAAGGTAGAAAATCATTATCATAATGATCAGAAGCCTGCAATACTAATACTCCACATAAACTTAATAATAAAAGCAACTTTTTCATAACTCTCTCCATAACATTTAACTTAATTTCCAACATTAAAATAAGCATAGCAGTTCCTAAAGGACAAAAACAAGAGCTTTACCTCTAGAAGCTTATATTAAATATTTTTAAGCTCAAAATAAGTTATAGATAGACAATCGGATCAGCTTTTTCTACCCTAGAGATAAGATTTTCAACTTTATACTGGTAGATTATGAAATTAACAAAAGATACTATAAAGACCTTTACTCCCGATAAAATTCGTAATTTTTCTGTGATTGCTCATATTGATCATGGAAAATCAACTTTATCTGACAGACTTCTAGAAGTTACCGGTACGCTTTCTACTCGTCATAAAAACGAACAGTTTCTCGACAAACTACAAGTAGAAAAAGAACGGGGTATTACGGTAAAGGCTCAAACAGTATCTATGGTCTATACCTATAAAGGCGAAGAATATCTTTTAAATTTGATCGACACTCCCGGTCACGTAGATTTTAGTTACGAAGTTTCTCGATCTTTGTATGCTTGCCAAGGAGCATTACTTTTAGTTGATGCCTGCCAAGGTGTACAAGCACAAACCATGGCAAACTTTTATTTAGCATTTGAACAAGATCTAACTATTATTCCTATTATCAACAAAATTGATATGGCCAATGCCGACACTCCACGTGTAAGTAGAGAGCTTGATTCTTTATTTGATTATAAACCAGATGAAATCTTATTAGCTTCTGCAAAAACCGGTATTGGTGTTACCGAAATTCTAGATGCTATTGTAGAGCGTATGCCAGCTCCCACAACTCAAATAGATGATACCGTAAGAGCTCTTCTTTTTGATTCATGGTTTGATGATTACCGTGGTGTTATCTGTTTAGTAACACTTGAAAGCGGTACACTTAAAAAAGGTGATAACATTACACTTGCACATACTAACACTCGTTACGAAGTGCTAGAAATTGGTGTTATGTATCCAGGACCAGTACCAACTGATGCTCTTTATGCAGGACAAGTTGGTTACATTATTACTGGTATGAAAACCGTTAAAGAAGCACAAGTTGGTGATACAATATATCTAACAAAACATCCTGTTAAATCGTATCCTGGATTTAGAGAAGCAAAGCCTATGGTGTTTGCAGGAATCTTTCCTGTAGAAAATAGTGACTTTGAATTCTTGCGCGATTCTATAGAAAAATTAACACTTAACGATGCTAGTGTATCGTTAGAAAAAAAATCATCCCCTGCATTAGGATTAGGCTTTAGATGTGGCTTTTTAGGCCTTTTGCATATGGATGTATTTAAGCAACGTCTTGAACAAGAATACAATCAAAATGTTATTGCAACTGCTCCAAGTGTACGTTATAAAATGACGCTTACTAATGGTAAAGAATTAGAAATAGAAAACCCATCAGACTTTCCTGATCGCAGTCATATAGACACAATTTACGAACCAATGATCGACGCAACTATTATTGTTCCTAAAGAATATTTAGGTGCCATTCTTGAGTTGTGCCAAAGAAAACGTGGCGAACAAAAAAACATGGAACCACTTGATGAATCTCGTATGATCGTCAAATACAAGCTTCCATTAAACGAAGTTGCTACCGATTTTTATGATCAAATAAAATCTCTTTCTTCTGGCTATGCAAGTTTTGATTACGATGAAGCGGGTTACGAACCTGCAGATCTCATTAAGCTAGATATTCTTTTAAACACCCGTCCTGTTGATGCATTGGCTGTTATTGTGCATAAAGAAAGCGCATATAATATTGGACGAAGTCTTGCCGGCAAATTAAAGAAAGCCATTCCAAGACAGTTGTTCGAAGTTATTATCCAAGCTGCTCAAGGTGCCACTATTATTGCCCGAGAACGTGTTGCGCCGTTGCGTAAAAATGTTACTGCAAAATGTTACGGTGGTGATATTAGTCGTAAGCGTAAACTTCTTGAAAAACAAAAAGAAGGCAAAAAGCGCATGAAACAAATTGGTAATGTGGAAGTTCCGCAAGAAGCCTTTTTAACTATCTTACAAAAAGATTAATTATCATTTCTTTCATGCTCTACTACGATTGCTCCTTCGGGGAATTTAAGACAATCAACATTATCATTACCAGTTTCTCTTAACAAAACATTTTCTAATATCCATGGAGTATTTACAAAACTTCTTGGTTGCATTGTTGCAGCTAAAGTTCGGCTTCCTCCTACTGCTCTTAATACTGGTAATTTTTTAAAAGCTTCTGGTGCAATAGTTTCGATAGGATTACCCTTTAGAAAAATAGTTTGTAACTTGTCTAAATCAGTAAATGTATTCTCTGCAATATGAGTAATATTATTATTCTCAAGATCTAAACTTGCAACAGAAGGTAATGCAAAACACGGTATAGTTGTTATTTCATTATTATCTAGTAATAATTTTCTAAGAACTGTAAAGCCCACTAAATATTCTTGTTCAATACAAGACAATCTATTACCCGAAAATATTAATTCCTGAATGTGGTTTTTTATATCATCAGGCACATTTTGCAAACCTTTTAAAGAAGAAATACGTTGCCCTTCAAAATTAAAACTTACTATCATTCGGCCCCCTCCACGACCCATTCTTGTAATTCGTTCTACTCTTGGCATTTTATCAAAGTCCATAAGATCTTGAACCGATAGTTCTTGCGCTCTTTCTAAATAATTATGCACAGATTTTTTATCTTCTAAAGTAAATACTAACTGATCTTCTTGAATAGTATCAGGCAACCCCACAGTTTTTAAATTCATACTATCAAGCATGCCATTACCAGATACATTACAATATACCGGCAACTCTTGATTATCATCATGATTTGCCCATGCACTATAGAATTTTTTTAAATAGCTTTGGTTACCATCATCATCTCGTGGATCCAAATAATCCAATGACGACAATAAACTTTCAAGCGTAATGCCTCTATCTTGTAATACTTTTCCCGTTACAGGAAATTGATACCCAGCTTGATACAATGCAATTGCTTCTCTAAGATGCGCTGCATCAACCATAGGTAATGGTACTGGCATATCTTGTGCATCACTTCCTAAATCATCCGTAACATTTTTAATTGTTTGAAACCTATGATCTGCGGGCAACTCAAATTCTATACCGTCTAACGATACTACTTTAATTTTTACTTCTTCTACTTCAGCTGCTTGCTCAACTTGTATGCGCTTTGCTACTTGATCTGCAGCTTGCACAGTAATTAATCCAAATATGCTCAAAAATACGAATAGTTTTTTCATCATCAAAATGCCTTTATAAATTGTAGTTTTACGAAAAATCCAGTGTAGGGCAGAAACCCCCCTCTAGCAATAATAAAATAGTAATAAAGAACCACCTGTCTTAAAAACTCAATCACAAACAGGCTATTTTTTTAAGCTTAGTCAAAACTACCCGAGCTTAACTATATTTTCTATTTGCAATACCTATTGCGAAAAAGCCCACTATATGATACACTATTTGTAAGCTTAAAATTATAAAAAGAGCTTAACGGAGGTTAAAATGGTTAAGAAATGGATAGTTCTCGTTACTTTATTTTCGCTTACAACAAACGCGTTTAGTGCCGGAGTGGCTCGACGCGCAGGTGTTACTGCTGTTCGTGTTTTGGAACCAGCTATTCGTGCTGCATCAACAGGCAACCAAGCACCATCTGTAAACTCTAATACTCTAGAATCAGAAAACAGTGACGAAACAACTGAAATTTTAACTCCAGAAGATATGGGTCAAAGTTCTCTTAATCCTTTCGGAATAGAACCGGAATATTACACTGACGAAAATCCAGAAACACAAAGCGATACAAGCATTGATGCTGAAGATAATACTATTCCCGGTGCTCTTTATAATTGGATGAGATCTGCGATTCGTAGTAGTCTTGGCCCTAAACAAAATCAATCTACTCCAACAGCTAAAATTCAACCTGTAACTTCAACAGAGCCAGAACAAACACACATCTCTGCTGCACCTGCTCAAGCAATTCAACCAGACCCAATAACAGCACGGCTCATTAAACGTAGTAAACAAAGTCATAATGCAAATAAAAATTTAAGTAATTTTGCTACAGATATAAGCATAATGCTTGGTGGCGAAGATGATCACACTTTTGAACAAGAAAAAAAAGAAACGCCTAGGCATAAAAAAACTGTTCCACTTTATAAAGAATTAATACTTAGACAACCAGGGCATGTTATGCAAAACAGTGCAAAACAATCAACTACACCTACAGACTATCGCGGTCTAAAAACAGATATTATTAAAAGAAAACCAGGACTCGTTGGGGCTAACCAAAATCAAGACCTAGGGATGGAAGTTACACCATTATCCGATAGCTTTCTTAGTTCTAGCATACCGGTAACAGAGCACAACCCACTACAAATACAAAGTGCACGCCAACCACACTATAAACTTAATGCATCCACAACAGAAAATAGCGACCTTACTTCTCCTCATGTCACACCTAACAAACAAGATCTATTAATAAATCTTATTATACGAAATAGTAAACGTAATTTAAATTTAGTTAATTCTGTTGCAAACACAACTGCACTACAACCATTTACACAACAAGATAATGCTCTTGCTATTCCAATACCTAGAGCAACAGATCTTATAGTTTTCGAACCGCACCAAACAGCACTTGCGCCATTACAAGATCAATCAACAAGTATTATGATTCCAGAACAACAACAAACAGCGCTTGCACCATTACAAGATCAATCAACAAGCCTTATGGTTCCAGAGCAACAACACACTTCTGTACAACCATTTGTACA
>JBLICC010000029.1:0-10581 GCA_047631715.1 Alteromonas naphthalenivorans | reverse complement strand
GACAGAATGGAAATAATATCCCTATCTAGCTATACCATCCCAGAAAAAATCAATATCGCAAAACGTCATCTTGTAAAACGAGCACTCGAAGATACTGGATTAACTGGCAAAGGTATTGAGTTTTCTGATGAAGTACTCAAAGAACTTGCAACCAATTACACACGAGAAGCTGGAGTGCGAGGACTCGAACGTCTTCTAAGAAAACTTTGCTCAAAAGCTGCACGTACACTTGTTGAAGATAAAAAATCACTTTTGTTTATGCCAGAAAATCTTGAGCAACATCTTGGCGCAAAGCGACCGCTTGATATGGATAACGATGGAAAAAATCAAATTGGAATTGTTAACGGCCTTGCCTGGACAACAATGGGTGGCGTTATGATGAAGGTTGAATCCATCTTGATGGAAGGCACCGGTAAAGTTATTTTAACTGGTCAAATGGGCGATGTAATGAAAGAGTCTGCAACAGCAGCTTTAAGTTATCTTCGCGCTCATGCAAAAGAATTTAACATTCCAAAAGAAAAATTCACCAAGCATGATCTACACATTCACATGCCAGAAGGAGCTGTTCCAAAAGACGGACCTTCCGGGGGTGTTGCCATTATGACTTCAATCCTATCGGTTCTCACTGGTCGAGCAGTCAATTCACAATATGCTATGACCGGAGAAATAAATCTCCGTGGGAACGTAACGGCAATTGGTGGCGTTAAAGAAAAAGTCTTAGCGGCAAAGCGCAACAAGATCAAAACAGTTATTCTACCTGCATCAAACAAAGGTGATCTTATAGAATGTAAAGGTCTTGAAAAAGACATAGACATTATTTGGGTAGAGCATGCTAATGAAGTTCTTGATCAAATATTAATGCCACAAGGAGCCTAAACCTATTTAAAGGCAAGCATGAATGAACCACTTAAAGTTTTAACCATTGGTGGGGCAACGCAAGATATTATTATCGAATATCAACCAAAAACCAATTGCGTTACTGTAACAAACGAGCAACAAACACACATGCTTGCCTGCAAAGAAGGCTCCAAAATAGAAGTTCAAAATCTACGTTATGCAACGGGAGGCGGCGCCACAAACGCCGCTGTTTCTTTTAAACGTCTTGAATTTAAAACATCAACACTCTTTAACATCGGCTCCGATCAAGCCGGTGAATTTATTAAAAAAAAAATGGAAGAAGAAGCCATTAAGCCCTATTGCCAAACTATTAAACTTGCTCAAACTGGAACTGCTTTTATTATTCCAACTCCACACAAAGATCGCATTGTTTTTGTTCATCGAGGAGCAAATGCCACACTTACTAAAGACCACGTACCTGATGATCTTATTGCCGAACAAAACTTTATATACATCACTTCTTTAAGTGGGCAAGCGGCTCGAGCTCTGCCCTATATAACACGCAAAGCAAAACAATTAATTACAACAAAAGGCATTCGTGTAGCTGTTAATCCTGGCACCAGCCAATTAACTTCAGATGTTTCCACACTCAAAGCTGCACTGCCAGACATTGATGTTTTAATTCTCAATGCCGAAGAAATGAAGCTTCTTATGGTATCACTCAAGCCTCGATTTTTTAAATCAACAACTACTTCTCTCATCTCGGAGCAAACAGGATCTCTTCTAAAAGAATCAATTACTCACAGCACACTGCTCTTTACTCTTATCGATTATTTTAAAGAAATTTTATCATATGGCGTTAAGCGTGTTGTGGTAACCAATGGCAAAGAAGGGGTGTATGTTGCAACTGCAGATACTATTTATTTTCATCCGGCACTTACAGGCCCAATTGCAAATACGGTTGGAGCAGGAGATGCCTTTGGATCAAGTTTTACAGCCATGCTTGCTCTCGGATTACGCATAGAAGATGCAATACGCGTAGGAGTGCTTCAAGCGCAATCTGTCATTTCTCATCAAGATGCAAAAACAGGGCTCTTATCTATACAAAGTCTTGAAAAAAAGTTACAAGGACTTGATACTGCTCTTCTTAAAAAATTTAATTTCTAAGGAATTCTCATGAATAAGTTTATGCTTTTAGCGCTAGCTCTTTGCGTCCTTACTGCTTGTAACGCAAAAAAATCGAACGCAAAAAAAGCTCCGGCAAAAGCATCTTTTTACAATCTCAAAGCAAAAGACATTAACGGCCACACAGTACCTATGAGCAAATTTAAAGGCAAAACTATTTTAATTGTAAACACCGCATCAAAGTGTGGCTATACAGGACAATATAAAGAACTCGAAGAACTATACCAAACATTTAAAAAAGACCTTGTAATCTTAGGATTTCCAACTAATGATTTTTTTGGCCAAGAACCAGGATCAAATAAAGAGATAGCTCAATTCTGTACAAGAAAATATAATGTCACCTTCCCAATGTTCGAGAAAACTACAACAAAGGGAAACGATAAACACGATATTTTTGATTGGCTCACTAGCCCCTCTAAAAATGGCTGGAATAAAAAGAAAGTATCATGGAATTTCAACAAGCATATAATCGACAAAAATGGAAACTTAGTTGATCGATTTGGTTCTGGTGAATCGCCACTCTCTAAAAAAATAAAAGACTTAATACAGTAAACCTACAAAATTTGTTGCTCTATCAACATTAACGTATACTTTCAAGATAATTTTAACTTATTATTTTGAAAGTGCTTTTATGAATAAAACGTTAGCTATTGTTTCACTTTTATGCCTTGCAACTCAAACTCACACCTCTGATGCAAAAAAACAATGTCTAAAAGATGACTTTACAATTAAAAATATAGTGCATTGTTGCACTCTTCTTAACAATCCAGAATTACATAATCAAATAGTAAGTCGTCAAGATCTTAAAAATACAATTGACATCAACTTAAACGGTCTTAAAAAACAAGGCGCCACACTATCTTCCATACAACAAGCTCTCTTCAACGAAGGTATTAATGATTTAAAATACTTTTATGATTCACCTGTTATCTATCAAGTATTTATCGATAAAATAGCACTCTCTTGTAATAAAATAGATATATGGAAAAATAACGGGAAACCACCTAAAGAAAAAGAAGAAATAAAACGAGAATTAGATCTTACAATAAGAACAACAAAAAGCTTATTGGAACAAAAAGCACCTTTTTGGCAAATCAAAAACTACGTCAAAGTATCTCCTTACTCAAAAGCAACCACTTTACTAGCATTTGAAAGAATAATAGAAGTATACAACGAAGAACAATTGAAAAGAAATAATCAAATTATTAAATAACAACATCAATAGTTATTTAATAAACTTACTAAGCTTTACTTTCTAAAAAATAAAAGACTTAATACAGTAAATCTACAAAGTTTGCTGCTCTATCAACATTAACGTATACTTTTAAAGTAATTTTAATTTGTTATTTTGAAAGTATTTTATGAACAAAACTTTAGTTTTCATTTCGCTTCTATGTCTTGCAACCCAAACTTATACCTCTGATGCAAAAAGAGCTCGCCTTGAACCAATAACAGGCCCACAAACAGATGCTCAAAAAGAATTCGTTGAACAAGCTGGTCAACGAATAAAATACATAGCCGCACTTTGCACTACTCTTAATAAACCAAAAACAGAAACGGTAGAAATAGATCGAGAGAAATATAAAAAAACAATTGCTACACACATTATCGAGCTTAAAAAAATCGGTATGTCTATTACACAAATACAAATCCTTACTTCTAGGTATTGTGACAATATGCAATATTTTGATTGCATAGTTACATCATTGTCTCAACCACAACCACAGCAACCTGAGCAACTTGAGTTCTGCGCTTATCATGACATAATTGCAAGAATTGCAGTCAACTGTAATGATATTAATCTATGGCGCAAAGCCGGAAAAAAATCAGACGAAGAAAAACAAATTGATGAGAAAATCAAACTAGTTCTAAAAACAACTATGTTCTTGTATCGAAAAGGTGAGCCTGGTGCTCAAATTAAAGATGATGTTGCATCATATTCATGTCTCTTAGGCGACGACTCAAACATGCTTACACGCTTAGTACGGATACATAGAGAAAAAACAGATCCAAAGAAAAACATGCAAAATAGTATCTCTTTATAGTAACTGCTAAGTGGCACACAATAAAAACCAATCTCTTTAATCTTTACAATTAATCGACAAAGCTTTAGCCTTGAATGATCAGTCTTTATAGCAGGTAAGGGTCCAAAACATGGCACAAATTGAATCAAGGTCCGGAAAAGTTTTACGCATCAGTGGCACAATCATTGATGCACAGTTTCCTCAAAAATATACTCCGAGTATTTTTAATAAACTTATTATTTCTATTCCTACAGAAAAAGATCCTAAAAAAATCCGGAAAACTGCCGTTGAGGTTGCACAACAATTAGGTGATGGGGTGGTTCGCTGCATTGCACTCGAAGACATTTCTAACATTAGCCGTGGGCTAGCCATAGAAGATACTGGCGAACCAATCAGTGTACCAGTCGGCAAAGAAACACTTGGCCGCGTTTTTGATGTTTTAGGAAATCCTATCGATAATAAAGGCCCTGTTAAAACAAAAGAAAAACCATGGCCTATTCACCGCGATGCACCTACGCTTATAGAACAAAATATTGCAAACGAAATTCAAACAACAGGTATTAAAGTTATCGATCTTTTGTGTCCCTATCTTAAGGGTTCAAAGATTGGTCTTTTTGGTGGTGCCGGTGTTGGTAAAACTATTTTAGTTATGGAACTTATTAGAAACATTGCTATTGAGCATGGTGGATTCTCTGTTTTTGCCGGAGTAGGAGAACGCACACGAGAAGGAAACGATCTCTTACTAGAAATGACCGAGTCTGGTGTTCTAGAAAAAACTGCACTTGTTTTTGGCCAAATGGGCGAAATGCCTGGCGCTCGATTACGCGTTGCATTAACCGGCTTAACTATGGCTGAATACTTTAGAGATAAAGAAAAAAAAGACGTATTATTGTTTGTAGATAATATTTTTAGATTTGTACAAGCAGGTTCAGAAGTATCTGCTCTACTTGGCAGAATGCCTTCTGCTGTTGGATATCAACCAACGCTTGCAACAGAAATGGGAACATTCCAAGAACGCATAACCAATACCGTTAACGGCTCAATTACCTCTATTCAGGCAGTGTATGTGCCAGCAGATGATATTACCGATCCTGCTCCTGCAACCACATTTATGCATTTAGATGCTAATACAGTATTATCTCGTAAACTCGCAGAGCTTGGTATTTATCCCGCAATCGATCCTCTTGAATCTAACTCAAAAGGGCTCAATCCTTATATTGTTGGGCAACGACATTATACCGTTGCACGTAAAGTTCAGCATATTTTGCAACGCTACAAAGAGCTACAAGATATTATTGCCATCTTGGGAATGGATGAACTTTCTACTGAAGATAAAACAACCGTAAAGCGAGCTCAAAAAATTCAAAAGTTTTTAACTCAACCCCTCTTTGTTGCAGAAAACTTCAGCAATATTCCCGGTGAGTTTGTTCCAAAAGAAACGACTATCGAAGATTTTGAAAAACTAGTAAACGGCGATTGTGATGATCTTCCCGAGCAAGCCTTTTATATGGTTGGAACACTTGCCCAAGCATATGAGAAAGCTAAAAAAATGCAGGCTCCAAAAGAATCTAAAAAATCATGATCAATCTTAAAATCATTAGTCCTGTCTCAAAAACAGAACATCAAGTGGTTTGGCTAGAAGCCAATACCCCCGAAGGCAACTTTGTGATTCAACCAGATCACATTCCTACTACACTTGTTTTGTCAGCGGGCAAAGACTTTATGTATTGCTTTCAAACCGGTAAGCACGAAACCATAATTCCCGAACGTGGTGGCATCTTACATGTTACCCGTACAGAGGCTACTGTTCTACTTTCGTAAAGGAGAGTAATTGAAAAAAGTTTTGGGCACTATCACTGGAGGCTCATTAACCGACGGGTTAGTTATGCGCATTGCTCCAGAAACGGATTTAGAGACGATTAAAACCGGTAAATTTGTTTCTGTAGTTGGTATACACCATGTCTTTTTTTCTTTAATTACCAATCTTACATTAGAAGTTACCAATCCAGATATTCTTCTCTATCCCCCCGCAGAAAATGAAAAACTTTTGCAAAAATTACTCAAGCAGCAAGGTATGTATGCAACAGCAGAGCTCAAACCTATGGTTATGCTCACCAAAGACCAAGAAGTGGTTCCTGTAAAAACAGTGCCTCCTCATTTTGCAAAAGTACACGAAGCAACTGCACAAGATGTTGCACTTATCTTTGGAAATGAGAACGATGAATCTAAAAAATTCTTTAACATTGGTTCGCCACTTGATATGGAAACACCTGTCTGCATAAATCTTGAACGTTTAACCGAACGCTCTACCGGTATTTTTGGTAAAACAGGAACAGGTAAAACATTTTTAACACGCTTAGTTCTTGCAGGATTAATCAAGAGCAGAAAAGCTGTTACCATTATTTTTGATATGCATAGCGAGTACGGATTACAAGCACGTAAAGAAGGGCCTGGCAATACTTTTGTAAAAGGGCTTAAGACACTTTTCCCGGATCGAGTTGCAATATTTTCTCTTGATCCAACATCAACCCGCAAGCGAGGTGGTGCACCGGATGTTGAAATTACTTTGACGTATCAAGATGTGCGTGTAGAAGATATTATTTCTCTGCAAAGTGAGCTTAATCTACACACAACTGCACTAGAATCTGCTTATCTTATAGCTGCACGCTATAAACACAATTGGCTACAAGTACTTCTTGAACAAGAAGATATAAAAGAATTTGCTAACTCTATTGGTGCACATCCCGAATCTATCGCAGCGCTCTATAGAAAACTCAAGCGCATTGAACGATTTCCTTTCTTTAAACCCGGCTCTGCTGGAGCCACTAGAGCAAAGAATACGGTCATCGATCAAATGATGGAGTTTATATCCAAAGACATAAACATCTGTGTTGAGTTTGGTAATTTTACTTCTTCTTTTTGTTATTTATTAATATCAAACATTATTACGCGTCGTATTCATAGCGAATATATTGCCCGAACAGAAAAATTTTTAGGGTCTCAAAAAACAGAAGATGAACCTACAAAACTTATGATCTGCATCGAAGAAGCACACAAATTTTTAAATCCAACAGCAGCAAAACAAACTATCTTTGGAATTATTGCTCGTGAGATGCGTAAATATTATGTTTCGCTCTTGGTCGTTGATCAGCGGCCATCGGGCATTGATGACGAAGTATTATCTCAACTTGGAACTAAAATTGTAGCCCAACTTAATGACGACAAAGATATTCAAGCAGCTCTTACTGGTGTACCAAATGCATCAACACTACGCTCAGTACTTGCAACGCTCGATACAAAAAAACAAGCACTCTTACTTGGTCATGCAGTTACTATGCCTGTTGTTGTGCAAACTCGTGAATATGGCCAAGACTTTTATCGCAGCATGACAGACATAAACGCAAAACAGATTGATACTGTAATAAAAGAACTTTTTTAAATGTGTCTCTCGATACAAATACCTAATGGTATTCACTCGAGATGAACCTATTAACTATCAATAAAATAATAATACTATCTATTAAGTTCATCTCGAGTGAATATGAACAAAGTGAATATTTGTATCGAGAGATCAATTTTTTAATTTAAGCTCAAAAATAGTCCCATAAATAGCTCCTAATGGTCGATTATACAAAATTCCTCTAATAGCTTATCGTACTTTAAGCTTAATTTATTTTCTTTTTTAAATTTTAAGCTTAAATCTATCAATCGCTGCTTCTATCTATCTATTAAGTCTAAAATGCATTCCCTCTTTTTTTGTGCTAGAATTTTTAACTCCTCAATACCTTTATTCATTTCTAAAAAAGGACGTACTCGATGGCACAAAAAGCTCCTACCAATCGCACAAAAAAATTCTCTATCGATGAAGTAGCAAAATATTTTGGCACTCGTTATTTAGTACATAATGAAATTAAAGCTTCTCAATTAAAATCTTGGGATATAAAAAAAGACAAAGAATATACTATCAATCCAGGTCTTAATGATCGACTTGAAAAAAAATATGAAGAACAAATAGAAGCCGGATACGTTGCCCCACTCTATATTAAGTGGGTTAATAAAATGGTAGAATATGGTGCTTTTGCAAATACAGACCTAGAACGCGGAGACATGGTTTGCGAATACACAGGTGTTCTGGGCGAAGACACTGGTGATGTTGATAATTTATATTTGTGGGACTATCCAACTTTTTTCTTTAAAACTATTCCGGGTAAAAAGCGTAGAAAAAAAATAAAATTTTGTATTGATGCTCAAAAAGCAGGTAATATCGCACGCTTTATTAATCATAGTACTCATCAATATCAAAATGTAGGCATTCAAATTGTTCCGGCTCATGGTTTTTGGCATGTTGTATATGTTGCTCGTCGACCAATTAAAAAAGGCCAACAGTTCTTAACGCACTACGGAGTTGAGTATTGGCGTGATCGTCAAATTGTTCCCGTTCCCATTAAACCGTAAGTATCTTTACTTTAAAAAATTCAATGCTAATCTACAGGGCATGTAATTTTAAAGTTAAGAGACACCGTATGAAACATACAAAAACATTAGTTCTTTCTTTGTCGATCATGACAACCTGTTATATTGCTTACTTTTCAGTGCAGAGAAATACTCTTGCGCCAATAGCCCCTTTGAGTTCCCTTTCTGCTGGAATTCCAGAAACAAATTCACCAGAGTCGGGCCTTGCTGCCGATGTTATTAATGATCTTGCACATCGCATGACACAACAGCCATCACTTAAAACCTATTCAACCGAACATGCAATTAACGAAATAAACAAAGGTACTATTCATTGCGCAATCATACCTCATGAAGTTGCCGCAAAAAAAACTAATTCTTTTTTTGTTATACCTATCTTAAAACATTCATCTCATAAGAGCGCTCTGATTATTTCTCATACGCACCCAGAGCTCTTAAAAAGAACGGAGGCAACACTTTTAGAGATGAAAGAAGATGGCACTCTCGATGACTTTGCGCACAAATGGAATCTCGTTTAATCACGTAATTTTACACCATTTTTCACCTAAGGAGTTCTTGTGAAAAAACATTTATTATCCATATCTTTACTTATTGCATCACTATTCATCAGCGATCTTGAAGCAAAAAAATCACGTCCCACCGACATAAAATCAATGATGGAGTCCTCGCGAAATCTGAATATAGATTTTGTAGATTTTTTATTTATGGATATAACTGGTCATTTAAAATCAGTTACCTTACCTACAGATAAAATACAAGGAGCTTTTGAAAAAGGGATATTTTTTGATGGGTCATCAATTCTTGGATACACCTCTATCAATGCAAGCGATCTTCTTGCAAAAGCCGACCTTGGAAGTTCTTTTCTGCAACCATGGAATAATGATCTAAAAGGTGCCTATGTCTTTTGTGATGTCTATAGCTCTAGCACACAACCCTATAAACATTGCCCCCGTAATGTTTTAAAAAAAGCTCTCCAACGTGCAAATGATGCAGGATTTGAACCAGCCGCTGGGATCGAACTTGAATTCTATCTCTTTAAAAAAGGCGTAGACGGCGCTCTTGTCCCTGTTGATAATAATGTATATTGCGATGCTATTTCCGATGTGCAACTCGATACGTTTAAAAATTCACTTCTTTACTTGCTCGATACTGCTGGCATAGAAGTAGAAAAAGCACATCACGAAGTTGCTCCTGGCCAATATGAAATTGTTTTACGCTATGGGAACCCTCTCTTAATTGCAGATTCTTTAATTTTAGCAAAGCACATTATGCGATCTTTTGCTCAAATGAATGGCTATGAGATTTCCTTTATGCCTAAACCAATAGCTGGTGTAAATGGAACAGGAATGCATATCCACATGAGCATGCAAGATACAGAAACTAAAAAGAATGCTTTCTATGATGCAACAAAACTATATAGCTTGTCAGACACTGCTCGTCACTTTATAGCTGGAAACTTAGAACACCTAAGAGACATGACCCTTCTACTTAATAGTTCTGTGAACTCATACAAACGTCTTGTTCCTGGATACGAAGCACCAGTCTATCTCTCTTGGGGATTCAAAAACAGAAGTACTGCTATTCGTATTCCTGAAACAAACCCAGAAGAACTTATCGAAACCGATGGCGCTCCCGTAAGAATGGAATTCCGTTCGCCAGACCCTTGCTGCAATCCTTACTTTGTATTTGCAAGCATTATTCATGCTGGATTAGATGGTATAGAAAAGAAAACTATCGCAACTGATTCTGTTGAACAAAATCTCTATAAATCAACAGCAGAAGAACGCGAAGCACTCAACATAAAAACCATTCCTCACTCACTTGGAGACAGTCTAGAAGTATTCAGAGACAGCACATTTATGAAAGAAACTTTTGGCGAATCTCTTCATGCCAAACTTATCTCTCTCTCTGAAAATAACTGGAAAGACTATTCTTTAACAGAGGAACATAATCCATTAATTATTTCGGAATGGGAAAAAAATTACCATAACATTATCTAGATAATAGAAAATAAGGGCTCGTAATGAGCCTTTATTTATTTCTTTTTAAAAGAAGCGTAAAA
>JBLICC010000028.1:0-10778 GCA_047631715.1 Alteromonas naphthalenivorans | reverse complement strand
GGCAGGATTTGCCTGTACTTGTTTAACAGGTTTTGTATTTTTTGATTTTGATTTGGTAGTTGGTTTAGTAACGGGCTTAGTATGTGTATTAAAGTGATAAGTCGAGAGTAGTAAGAGAAGAGATAATGTTTTTTTCATAATAAAAAACCCCAATGGTAAAAATGATAATTCATCAAGCTTACCAAATGGGGTCTAATGATCAACTACTTAGCCAATGAATTCTTCGATCTTTGTTTTAAGATCGTCTTTGTTCATGTAACCAGTTTCTTTATGTTTGATTTCATTATTTTTGATAAAAACAAAAGTAGGAACCGACGTAACTCCGTACTGAATAGAGAGTTCGCGCGCTTCGTCTACGTTAAGTTTTGCAAATTTAACTTTATCGCCCATTTCTCTTTCGAGTTCGTCAAAGATAGGAGTCATTTGTTGGCATGGTCCGCACCATGTTGCGTAAACATCAAGTACAACAGGTAAAGACGCGGATCCAATTTCTTGTTCTACGTTTTCTTTGGTAATAGTTATAGGCATAATCAAGCTCCTTCATCACAGTATGTACTATTTTTATGGAATTTTATTTTATCGTAAAAGTCATAAAAAAGCTATGTGTATTCTTAATGGTTTTCTGTTGAGTCTACTTCGATTGGGTGTCCTGCTAACATATGATATTGTTTTTTAGATTTAGTCTTGTATTGCTGATGTTTTTGCATTACAGCTTTGTGTGCTGTTTTATGTTGAGTAGTAGCAGGTTTTGCCATAGGTCTAGGAGTAGAAGTTTTTTTCTGCAGCATTGGTCTCTGTTGTTTGACAGGTGCATGTTGAGGTACATGAGCTGGTGCTTGTGCGGGCATAGTTTTAGGAGTGAAAGTTTTTTGTTGTAGCATTGGTTTGTATTGTTTTATCGGTGCGTGATGAGGGGTGGTTGTTGTTGGCTGTGTAATGTTTTGTAGTGCTGCTGGGTGTGTAGCTGGAGTAGTTGTAGGAGCCAGAGTTTTTTTCTGTAGCATTGGTTTAGGTTTAGGTTTAGGTGTAGGCGCAGATGTTGATGGATGTACAGAGGGACGCGTTATAGCATGTTGTGCTACATGAGCTGGTGTAGTTGAATGATTAATATGTGGTTGTCCTGATTGTTGATCTTCTCTTTTTTTGTAACCAGTAATAACAATGTTTTCTATTTTTGAGAAATCAATATTCTTATCTGTTTGTATTCCTAGGGAATTTATTTTTTTGTAGGTAATTTGCTTATTACTATTTACAAAATAGGGTGTTGGGTGTGATTCGCCTTTTGTGTAAACATTAATGAGAATATATTTATAGTTGTCGAATGTGTGAGTTTCGCTTCGATTAGGAACTTCAAATTTTTGTATTTCTGCAAGATCAAGATCTGTAGCATTACCTCTTGGATCTTCTTCTGAATCTTTTGGCTTTGCATAAACGGGAATTTGTTTATAGAGACCAGAAATAAGAATATAAGATGCGTTAACCGATTTTCCTGTATTATCTAAAATAGTTCCCATAATATTAACAGCTGGGTTTGCAGCCCCACCGGTAACACTTCCTTCCTTTTGATCCATGCTTAAATTGGCACAAAGTAGAAAAGCCGTGACGGCCAGTATCGGTTTTTGAAATTTCTTCATCTTAATTCTCCTTTTTTAAAGATGGTATTCTTTCTTTTTACCTTATATTTCTAAATACATGCAAGAGTCTATTTGCTTATTGGATAGGCTTAAAGTGTATGCGGAGTTGCTTTGAAGGGGTAAATCGATTAAACTAAACGAAAGTATAATCATTTAATAGAAAGGGTTGATTATGTGGCAAGAAAATTACTCAGTTCAGGGGTCAGCTCGTGATTTTATGCATAAAGTATATGGCTGGATGTCGGTTGCTTTAGTTGTAACAACGGGTGTGTCGTATTATATTGCTTCAACTCCTGCTATTTATATGACACTTTTTAAGTCGCCAATGTTACTTATTGGGATTTGTGCACTTCAGTTTGGAACAGTTATGTTTTTAAGCTGGAAGATTCATGATCTAAGCTATTCTAGTGCAGTTGCAGTATTTATGATGTATGCAGCACTTACAGGTGTTACCGTGTCTTCTATACTTATTGTATATACTTTTAGCTCAGTATTTTTGGCATTTGGTATTACTGCAGGCATGTTTAGCTCAATGGCAATTTATGGCTATATAACGGATACTGATTTAACGAGCATGGGTAATGTCTTATTAATGGGTCTTTGGGGTATGATTATAGCAATGTTTGCTAACATGTGGTTTCAAAGTCCTGCAATGCAATATTGGATTTCAATTGCAGCAGTTGGTATTTTTACGTTACTGACAGCTTACGATAGTCAAAAAATTAAGCGTATGGGCCAGTCTTTAATGGTTGATCCAGAAACTAAAAATAAAATAGCAATTATGGGTGCTCTTACTTTGTACTTGGACTTTATTAATTTGTTCTTGCATTTAGTAAGGCTTTTTGGGAAAAAAAAATAAGAAAAAATTTCGGTATATACTTTGATACAGCTACCTAGGATAGCTGCTCAGTATGACTCGAAAAATTAAAATCACTCAGGCTGATACGATCTCGATTCACCCTGAGTGATTTCTTTAGAAATGGTATCGAAGGGTATAGGGAAAAATTATGATTCAGTTAAAAGACATTTGTTTATCATTTGGAACACAAAAAGTATTTGATCACCTTAGTGAAACAATAGGTTCCGATCAAAAGCTTGGTTTAGTAGGGCGTAATGGTTCTGGTAAATCAACTTTAATTAAGGCGATTGATCGTCAGCAGCAACTTGATAAAGGTTCTATTGTTGTATCTGGTAAAGCACGCATTGCTTATATGCCACAAGAAGTAGTAACAGAAAGTAATTTATCTGTTTTAGAAGAAGCTCTTTCTTCTTATAAAGATATTGGTGGATTACGACAACGCTCACAAGCATTGGAACTATTGCTGCCTGATGGTAACGCTGATGTGATAGAAGAGTATGCACATGTATCTGAACGTTTGTCTGAGCTGAATGTTGATTTTGCTATTGCAGAAACAAAAAAGATGCTCATGGGTCTTGGTTTTAAACAAGCACAGCTAGAGTCACCAGTTGATTCTTTGAGTGTTGGTTGGAAGATGCGTGTTATATTGGCAAAGCTGCTTCTGCAAAAAGCAGATTTCTATTTGTTTGATGAACCTACTAACCATTTGGATATTGTTGCTAAGGATTGGTTTTTAGAGTTTTTACGTGAGTCTGATTTTGGATTTATATTAGTATGTCATGATAAATACTTTTTAGATCAATTATGTACTACTATTTTAGAGCTTGATCGCGGTCAAGGAACTATGTATTACGGCAACTACACAGATTACGAAGATGAAAAAGAACGTAGACTAGAAACATTAAAGTCTCAGTATGCATTGCAGCAAAAAGAAATTACAGAAAAAAAACGTACTATTGAGCGATTTAAAGCAAAAGCATCAAAAGCCAAAATGGCAAAGAGTATGCAAAAAGCATTAGATAAAGTAGAGCGTATTGAGGTTCCACGAGATCCACGTAAGGCCAATTTTAAATTTGCAGAAACCAAGCGGGCTGGCAGACTTGTGCTCGAGGTACAAGATTTAGGGTTTAGCTTTGGAGACAAAAAGATTTTTGAACATGTTACGTTTAATATTGAGCGGGGCGAAAAAGTTGGTCTGGTTGCACCCAACGGTATGGGTAAAACAACATTGTTTAATGTTATCTGTGGAAAATATAAACAAACGCATGGTAATGTTCGTTTGGGTTTAAGTGTTGACCAAACTATTTTTGAACAAGATCAAAATAAAGTTTTAGATCCAAATAAAAACGTTTTCGAAGAAGTTATGGATAACACGGGCAGAAAAACAGAGCAAGATGTACGTAGGTTTTTAGGTTCTTTTCAGTTTGGTAAAGAAGAGATTGGCAAGAAGACAAAAGTATTGAGTGGTGGAGAAAAGAATAAAGTAAGTATGGTAAAAGTTCTTTTGCAAGATGCCAACTTTTTACTTCTTGATGAGCCCACTAACCATTTGGATATTACCTCTAAAGAAGTGTTATTATGTGCACTTAATCAGTTTGATGGAACCATGTTGTTTGTATCTCATGATCATGACTTTGTTAATAAATTAGCAACACGTATCATTGAGTTAACGCCAGATGGAATTAATAGTTATTTTGGTAACTATGAATCGTATTTAGATCAAAAACGGCTAGCATGTGAGTTGAGCGATCCTAGTCAAGATAAGCAGCAATCTTCTAAAAATCAAAAGAGTTCGGTTTCTAAAGAAAATCGTAAGGGTGATTTTGATAAGAAGAAAGAAACTCAAAAGCTTGAGCGTAAAATAGAAAAGATCGAAAAAGACATCGAACGTATTAATATGCGATTTGCTGATCTAGAGTATGGTACAGAAGAATTTTCTACTGCTCAAAGACAATCTCAAGAAAAAGAAAAAGAGTTAAAAGCTGTTCAGAAAGAATGGGAAAAGTTCATAGCTTAATCTAATTTAATTTAGTTTTAAGAAATAAAGGCATGAATGCAATTAAGTATCCATGCCTTTATTTCTTAAACTTTCTTACATTTTTAGTTTTATGAAGATACAGCTCTGTTAGCTTCTCTTAAACCTGCAAATGCTTCAAGTGCTTGCCTTTGAGCATCTATATTGGTGTTATCTCCTTGGTCTGCATGTATCCATGTCATCCAGTCAGGTGGAGTGTTTTTTTCAAAAGTGTTTTTTGGTTGTTTGCATGTAGGGCATTGTTTAAAGCCACGAGATGAAAACCAGCTAGCTGCACAAGGAGGATGAAACACATGTTTACAAGGTAATTCATATGAAGGTGAAAGTTCTTCTTCTGTGAATTCCTCTAAGCAAATAGAGCATGCTGTTTGTTGGTATTTTGTTTTTTTTGCAATTACTTTTAATTCTTCTTCTGTGTTTTCTCTTTTTCTTTTTTTTACGGGAATTGTTTTTATTACAAGTTTTTTTGTTTTAAGATAGTCATATATTTGTTTGTTTTTGTTATACATATAGCTGCGTTGAATAGCAAAATTGATAATCTCATCATCTATAATTTCTGGTTTTAGAAGACTTTCATCAAAACTTACTTTAACATTTTGCGGATTGCCCGATAAAATAAGACGTTTCAAAATTCTTTTTTGTTCTTTACGTGTGGTTATGCATCTTTGTTTGTAGGCACAACTAACAAAGAAGGTAGACAGATGGCCATATTTTGCTGCATAAAATAAAACAGGTGCAGCAGTATTATTTTGTACTAGAAGTTCATCGAGCCATTGCGAATCACCAATTCTTGTAGATTTTTTTATAGCTCTTTCAAGAAAAGATTCTTCGTGAGCACAATGTGTAGATAAGACTAAGAATAAGAAAGATAGAAGAAAAGCTTTTTTGTTCATTAAGGTCCCTTTATGTTGAGGCCTTAGTGTAAAAAAAAGCTTTTCTTAAAACAAGTTTTTTAAAGTTTTATTTTGATAGTTTGTAAGAAATAGACTTGCGTAGTTTAAAGAGTCCCCATACATTAATAACCAGTAACAGACCGCCTATTAAAGACATAGGTATCATAATTTGTTCGTTGGTTCCTACAAAAGAAAATATCAAAAACATAACAATGGCATATGCGTTATATAAGCCAGGTCCATATTTTGGATGTAAAAATTTAGCAGCTTTTTTACCAGAAGCAAAAATTGCGAGTAATGTTGAGTATCCAAGCATAAAGACAAACAATGGCCATATAATATCTACACCAGGAATATATTGGCTCATAACATGAGGAACAATGAGTTCTTCGTTAATGCCTTGGTGCCATGCTCCGGTAACCAAAATAAGTAATACACTCATGGTGCACACAACAAAGGTATCTAAGAAAATGCCAAAAATACCAAGTGCTGCTTGACGAGCAGGGTCTTTTTCTGCTGATTCACTATGAATAATAGATGCATACCCAATTCCAATGTCTCCTGTGTAGCACGCACGCTTCATACCATAAGAAATGGTAGTCATAAGACTTGCACCGGTAAAGGCACCAATTGCTGCACGTGGAGTAAAGGCTGAATAAAAAATATCAGCAAACACACCAGGAATAAGATGCCAATGGGTTAAGAATATCCAACTACTGCATCCAATAAAAGCAAGCAAGAAGATGGGTACAATAACACTACTAATATCACCTACGCGTTTAATGCCTCGTTCTCCACCAAATAAAACGGCAATCAAAAGAAATGCAGTAACTAAGTAAGGGTCCCAGTTCCATGAGGCAACAAAACTATGGGTAACGATTCTAAAGATATACATGTCTACGCCATAGATGCACAGTAAGATACAAACAAATTTAGGAATCCAGGGGTTTGATGTTGCATGTTGTAAAAAGTACATAGGGCCGCCATCGTATCCACCTGTATTGTTTTTTACGCGATACTTCATACCAACATAGATTTCTGCATACTTAACAATCATGCCCAAAAATGCTGCAATCCACATCCAAAAAACTGCACCGGGTCCGCCAATTTGCACAGCACTACAAACTGATACTAAATTGGCAACACCAATACATCCACCAACAGCGGCAAAAAATGCTTTGATGCCAGGAATGCCGCGTTCTGTTGTCTTCTTCTTTTCTTTCTTATCTAAAAAGCTAAAAAAAATATTGGTTATTTTTCTAAAGTGGGTAACTTGCATAAACTTAGCTTTTACAGAAAGATAAAAACCAAGTGTGAGGAGTACAGGCACGCCTGCATAATTCCAAAAGCTATCATCAATAAGTTCTAGACAAGAAAAAAAAGAATCAGACATATAATTTCCTTAGTTAAAGACTATGCGTCTTCGTCATCACTTTCCAAAAATTCACCTGTTTTAGGATCTACTTCTGGATATTTATCTGGTTGGGCTTCTACATACTCAAGAATTTCTGTTGCAGATTCAGGTACATCTACATGTTCTACAAAAACACGATCTCCAAAGAATCCACGTTCTGCGCCTTTAGCTTTACGGACATCATCGATATCTTTTTGATCTATATCTACTAGTTTTTTGAATGCATCCATAACTTCTTCAAAATCTGCAAGTTCTACAATGAGTTCTTCTTGAGATTGTGAATCAAATACTTCTTCTAGTTCTTCAACAATTTTTTGTGTCATTGCTTCTAGATACTCGTTATTGTCTTCGAGTATTTTAGATTTTACAACAGCTTTATGTGCTGTAAATCTTTCTACAGTTTTATCACGTGCTAGTTTATTAAGTAAAAAACGGCGCATTTTCATAATTATCCTTCATCTGTTTCGTTTAAAATTTCTTGAGCCTTATTTAAAAATGTATCATCAAATCCTTCTTGTTTCAAAATATCAAGAGCAATAGCTTGATGAGATATTCCAGGTTCAAGCTTATAGGGATACATAATTCTACCAGAATTATTTTTTTGTACAGTAACTTTATAGTTTGAAAAATGGTCTGTTCGTTCTTCGAGCCGAGTAATTTTTGGAAAATGAGTAACGGTGACACATATATTGTTAGTATAGCTACCGAGATGTTCAATAAGTGAATAGGCAGCAGCTTGGCCTTCTTTGAAGGTTGTTCCATTAAATACTTCATCAACAGCAGTAAAACTAAATTGGTTATAGTTCTGTTTTTTTGCCGTTTCAATAAGCTCACGGGCACGTAAAACACCTGCTTTAAAATGAGAATTTCCTGCTGCAATATCATCGGTAATATTTAAATAAGTCATAATGTTTGTAAAGGGAGTAAGCGTAAATGATTGTGCAGCTGCAATGCCTAAACTTTGAGACATTATAACATTTACTATTAGACCTTTGATGACTGTTGATTTTCCACCAGCATTGGGCCCTGTAACAATAATATTTTGTCCTGTTTCTTTATTAATAGTAAGAGAGCTTGGCACTACTTTTTGAGGACTAATTGCAGGATTCCAAAAATATTCAGCTGTTATAAATGGTTGATTTGAAGTAATTATGTATTGAGGAAAGCAAAAATCAACACGTTCAGATTTAAATTCTTTAATAAGTTTTGAGCACGATAGATAAACATCAAGTTCTCCTGCCGTAATCATAAACGGTACAAACTCATGTTTTATTTTCCCGAGTAATTTATAGGCAACATACATTCTACCGTAGAGAGAAAAAAGTCTTGGTTTGCCTTTAAAGGTACTTGTTTCTAATAGACCAAGAAGTTGTTTTATCTCTGAAGATTTTTTTGAAAGTACATCAAGATCGGCAGTAAGAGTAATAATAGCTGGGAATTTTTGTACGAGTAGTGGATTGTTTTGAGTAGTTAAAGAAAGTTGCTTAAGTGCATCTATGTACTGTGCTGCAGCGATTAATTTTGTTTGCAAACCTTTTTTGAATGCCGATTCATTGCGCAAGTGATCATCTAAATAGAGAACATTTACGCCACCAAAGGGTCCGCTAATAATATTGGAAAATGCATCGATATACTTATTATCATGGCGCTTTTTAAGAACATAAAAGAAAAGGCCGGTAACACTTAAAATGCTCATGGCGCCTAGGCCCCATGTTTCATTAAAATTTTTTATTTCTGGGTAAGAACGGCTATCCATTAATTGAGCAATGCCTTGTGCGGGTAAAGAAAGTGCACCTACAGCCATGTAGGTATTGGTTCCAACTAAACTTACAAGACGAGTAACGTTTGCAAATTCAACCAGATTAGAACTTCTGTCGATCCATTCTGATGTTTCTGGTGCATAAGGAATACTGAGAGCGCTTTGTTTTAGGATGCTTTCAAAAATATCTTCTTCCCAGAGAGAAAGAATAATGTTTTCTGATTCTTTTAATCGATTTAAGTGATGATCAATATCTAAGAATAGATTTTCGTTAAATACAAATTCTTTAACAATAGCTTGATAAGTCGCTAAACAATCAGGATTCGATTGTGGCGTAATAAGTTTTTTAAATAAAGTAATACGGCCAATTTCGGTTAATGTTCTATCGAGTTTTGCTGCCAGGTAGTGAGATAGATTAGATTTTGGGCCAGAAAGTATTTCAAGATCTTGCCACGAAGTTTTATCAAGAACGGTTGAATGAGTAGTTGGGTATTCTTTTTCGTAATCAGATAAAAGAGAAAAAGCTAAACGGCGTTTTTTTTCTGGAGATAAATGTTGTTGCTGTTTGAGTGTGGTCTCTAGAACTTCGTAAAACTTTTTATTTTTTTTTATCAAAGAGTTAAGAGTATTCTCTTCTTCTAAAGAATTATTCATGATAGTTCTAAGATTGTCTCGCGCCATTGTATCAAGTAATGTACGATCATGAGAAAATAAAAAAAATGGTAATAAAAAAGACAGGAATCCCAAAAAAACAGTCTTGACCATGCGCATGCTATAACTCCAAACAGCGTGTGATACAGCCTCTAAATAGTTCAATAGAAAGTATATAGGCAGGATGATAAACGGTCAATTTTGAACCTAAAGATAGTTTTCAGGAGTATATGCTACTTCCTGGTTAAACTTTTTAATTTTTTTGAAAATAATATGAAACAAAAACTGGAGGAGAGGAAGGGATTCGAACCCTCGTTCCGGGTTACCCCAGATCTCGCTTAGCAGGCGAGCGCTTTAGACCACTCAGCCACCTCTCCAGACAACTTTGTATTTGATAGTTAAAAAGGATACGATATTAAGAAGTTTATGCAAGTTTTAATCTATAAAGAAAGTAAGATATGGCTTTGATTCTCGAAATTAAGGTAGTCCCGCAGTCAGGTAAATCTTGTTTTGAGCTTGATAAGAAGGGTGATCTTAAATGTTTTTTAAAAAGTGCCCCCGAAAAAGGTGCGGCAAATAAAGAACTTATAAAATTACTTTCTAAACAATTAAAAATTCCACAAAACGATATCGAGATTATTGCTGGATTAATCGTCAGGAAGAAGAAAATAAAACTTCATATTGCCCTTACTTTTGAGGAATTCTGTGATAAAATGGGACTATCGCATCAAGAAAATCTTATTTTTTAGGTTTATAGTTTGACTAAGATGAACTTTTTCATTACGCTTTTATAATCTTTGAATAGAAGCCGGGGTGGCGGAATTGGTAGACGCACAGGATTCAAAATCCTGCGATGGCGACATTGTGCCGGTTCGAGTCCGGCCCTCGGTACCAAGATATTGAAATTTATGCGCCCATAGCTCAATTGGATAGAGTATCAGACTACGAATCTGAGGGTTGGAGGTTCGACTCCTCCTGGGCGCACCATATTATACCAACTATACGTTGGTAGGCCAGCTTTTTAGCTGGTTGTTTTGTTGGAGAGATGGCAGAGTGGTCGAATGCGTCGGTCTTGAAAACCGAAGTCCGTTTGCGCGGACCGTGGGTTCGAATCCCACTCTCTCCTCCAGCTTTTTTTCTTATTAAGCTGGATTTTTGTATTTATATAAAATTATTCTTAAAAATCTTTCTTTTTTTATACATTCGGATAGTATTGATTTTTCTAAAACACTTTACTAAGGGAAAAATCGATGATTCGAGGGTTAATTATTTATCATACGCCTGAAGATAAACTTATCGAAAAAGATTATAATATTATTCGATTACTTGAAGTTGCAAAAACTCGAGATATTGATTTGCAGGTAGTATTGCCAGAGCAATTTGAGCTTGTAGTAACTCGAGATGATAGAAAAAGTATTCTGATTGATGATAAGGTTATTCCTCTTCCCGATTTTGTTCTCCCTCGTCTTGGTTCTAAGACAGGGTTTTTTGCTTCTTCTGTTATTCGGCAGCTTGAATATTTAGGTGTGTATG
>JBLICC010000027.1:0-11253 GCA_047631715.1 Alteromonas naphthalenivorans | reverse complement strand
CATTAGCTATTGTTGTGCTCACCGGTGCATCATCGGGTGCAGTACTTGCACTACAAAGTTACTTTGGCTTTAAACGTTTTGGCGCAGAAGGCTTTATTGGGCCTGTTGTTGCGCTATCGCTTACTCGAGAGCTAGGGCCAGTACTTACAGGACTCATGGTAACTGGACGAGCAGGGTCAGCAATTGCAGCTGAAATTGGGACCATGAAAATAACAGAGCAACTTGATGCACTTAAAACTCTTGGAATTGATGTTAATCAGTTTTTAATGATTCCACGCGTACTGGCTGGTGTTATTATTCTTCCATTTTTATCTATATTTTGTACAATTTTTGGTATTGCAGGAGGCTACTTAGTTGCTGTTCATACACTTCATATTAATGGGCAACAATACATTGATGGAATCCAAACCTACTTAGAATATTCCGACATTACTGGTGGCCTTATAAAGGCATCAATCTTCGGTTTAATTTTATCATGGGTAAGTTGCTACAAAGGGCATCAAACAGAAGGTGGAGCAAAAGGAGTTGGTATTTCAACCACACAAGCGGTAGTCGTAAGCTCCATTTTAATTTTAATATCTGATTACTTCTTAACAGCATTACTCTTTAAATAAAGAGACAAAACCATGATTGAACTAAGAAACTTAAAAAAACGTTTTGGTGATGACAGCCCTTGGATTACCAATGATGTTAGCCTTACTATTCCTGATGGTAAAATGACCTGTATTATTGGAAAATCGGGTGAAGGAAAATCCGTTCTTTTAAAACAAATTATTGGCCTTATTAAACCAACATCAGGACAAGTGATTATCGATGGCGTTGACATCTCCGACCTTGATGACAAACAGCTTCAACAAGTATTTAAAAAAGTTGGCTATGTGTTTCAGTTTGCTGCGCTCTTAGACTCTTTAACAGTGTTCGAGAACATTGGTCTTCCTCTTCTAGAAAAAGGCATGAGTCGAGAAGAAGTTGAGCCAATTGTACGAGAAAAATTAGGACTCGTTAATTTGAACCCCGAAGAGACTATGGAAAAGTATCCGTCCGAACTTTCGGGTGGAATGAAAAAACGTGTTGGCCTTGCTCGTACACTTATTACTAATCCCAAAATTGTTCTTTATGACGAACCAACCACAGGGCTCGATCCCATTACCGTTCGCATTATCCATGAACTCATGAAAAGCACCCAAGACAAGCTTGGCCTTACCTCTGTTGTTATTTCTCATGATCCAGATATTTTTCAATATGCCGATCAAGTTGCATTGTTAAACGACAGAACCATTCAATATGTTGGTGATGCAAAAACTATTTGGGATTCTGATAACCCTCAGGTTTATCAATTTATTCGTGGAGAAACTAAAGGGCCAATTCAATCCGAGATTGTTAAGAATCAATAAAATTGATTTATTGGCGACAATATCGATTGCCTTTTTTCAATTCCTCTTCACTTTTTTTTATCCATTTTGGATATTCTTTTTTCATATCTAAACGAGGTACTGCGCTAAATTCTTTTTCAAATTTTCCCATATTAACAGCCGCGACTCTTCCCCACCTTTCATTATCTTTTCTTTCAGGAAACTTCAAAACATACGTTGCTACAAACATGCTTAACTCTACATCACAAGCTAATGCCTTAAGAAATCTTCGAAAATAACGCACATCTCCTTCTAGTTTTACAATTTTAACTCTAGTCTCTGTATATGCTGGATAAGAAGAACTTATTATCATTTGTTGTTTCATTGTAACTTTACACAATTCATCCCGTTGAAAGCCCTTATAAAAAGCACTCAATGAGCCAAAAAAACAATCTTCTTTCTGGTATTCTAAACTAAATGTTGTAGGCTCCCATTCAGATACTCTGCGACCTTGCCAAGCTATTCTAAATGATGGAGGATAATTTCCACGTTCTGTATCGAGCGTAGTATCGTACCCAATCTCATCAGAAAGGCGTTTTAAAGCGCCTATGCTCATTACACACTCTTTTACTTTCTCTTTAAGCGCACCAACAGGCGCAATCCGGTCTGTTTGAGTTGACCCATTAGGTGCAAAAATAACTGTTACACTCAAAAATAAAAGATAGTTAATTTTATTCATATCTTGATCCTTTTTCAGTATGTTGGCGATGTAAAAAAATTTAAGGCTCTAACGGCTCTCTGGTAAATCAATTTATTCGTAAAAAAACTAAAGATCTGTAGATTTAATTTATTGGCCAACCAGTTATAGCTCTACGCTGCCTTATTCTTTTTTTTCTCTCTTCTCCCCACTCCAAATATTCCTTATTCATATCTAAAACAATTTCTTCATCCAGTTTTTCTTTTAACCGTCCTAATCGAATCGCTGTAACACTACCCCATTTTCTGTATTCTTTTCCATCATGATATCCTAACGTAATGCCCCTCCAACGGCTGCTTTTAATATCGTAAAACAATGCTCCCAAAAAACTACGGAAGTATCGAAAGTCTCCCTCTAGGCCTAAGATTTTAAGTTTATAATTATTATCAAACGGAGTCCTTTCTTCTAATATTTCCATAGTTACTTTGCATAACTTGTTTTGAGCAAATCCATGATAAGAAACACTAAGTGTTCCCGAAAATTGCTTATTTTAGGCATTCTTGAAATATCAGCACTCCAGGCCTTCGCCATATTTGAATCGTCCCAATCTATATGAAAAGAAGGAAACCCATACTTTTCGTCACGCCTAACTACACTAGATAATTGCTCAAGATCTTTTATCTCTAATTCAGTTTTTTTTCTTCATCTCTCTCGCGAAAATAATCCAGGAATAGTTCTCCTTGATGGTCAAACGTAAAAACTGTTGCCACATTCAAGAATAAGAGAAGGCTAAATAAATACATACTTTAATGACACTCCTTTACAAATAACGACAAACTAAACAAGTGTATCAATTTATTCGTGGAGAAACTAAAGGACCAATTCAGTCCGAGATTGTTAAGAATCAATAACAACTAACCAAGCTTTATATCGTCAAAACTAAGAATACCCCTTTCGTACAAATCTTTTTGCACGCACGAATGTATCCTTAACTCCTTTATAGACGCATCTTTTGCATCCACCAATAACGCCCCTATTGCGTCAAAGTCGCGCTTATATAAGCTAACCCATGGGTCTATTTTAGTAATATAAAACGCACTTTGCTCGTCTTTATACCCCCAAAACGTAACAATTCTTCTTCCTGGCTTTTCTAAATGAACCGTCACCGTATTTGCAAGCAACAATCGCTCATAATGTAAATAATAACCTTCATAAACAGGAGAGTAATAATGCCCAATGGCATCATTAGTATCTGCCGCAACACTAGACTGGAAAATAACAAATAAACAAAAATATAAATTTCTCAACACAACCCCTTAACCTTTATTCTATCTGCTATGATTTACGTAATTGCCTTAATTCAACATCAACAAAATAACTTAATATTGTTCTAATAACCACGAGACCACCCAGAAGAGCAAGCGAGTGATAGTCTGGCATAACGATAGTTTTAACAACATCCCCAGCAAGCATAAACTCTAAGCCAAAAACAATATGCTTACACAAAATCATCCGTGCTTGGCGATACAAAAGATCCGGATTCTTTGCATACAGCATCTTTACAAGCTCTGCTACAGAGAGCGCTACCCCAAGAGTAATCACCGCAATGCCAATATACATCGTAACCAAATGCAATATATTAATATAAAATTCCATAAACACATCTCCTTCTTTTTTAGAATATTTTATTTTTTATAACTGTTTCTCAAAATCCTTATACAACATGCTTGGTTGAACACCTTTATTGTCTTGATACTTATTACTTACATACTGATCAAAATCACCATCAATGGTGTGATAAAAAATTTGGCAAATCTCAACATCAGAATAAATTCTAATTGGCTGCACACAAAACATTTCTAACGTCCAATACCCACGAAAACCAACATCGCCAAATCCTGCAGTAACATGAATAAACAATCCTAGTCGGCCAATAGAAGATCTACCTTCTAGCATTGGAACACAGTTATTTGTTTCTGTGTATTCATTAGTACGAGCAAGATATAATTTATGCCGTTCAAGAACTAATCCCTCTGGTGGTATAACAATCTTGCGCACTGTATTTTCTTTTTTCATATCAAGGTGATCTGTGTCATATACAAACAACTCTTTATGAAGCGACAAGTTATAACTATTAGGGTTTAAGCGCTTTTCATCATAGGGAGATATATTAATATCTTTTCCTAGTCTTCTTTTTATCTCTTTGCCAGAAAGAATCATAATACCCTTTGTTTCTTTTTATAAAAAATACCTATTTAAAATATATTGTTTCTATACTATGGTAAAAAGAGAATTTTATTAAGCAAAACAAAGGCTATTGAGGGAAATAATGTCTACGAATAACACTTTTGATAACCAAGTCATAGAAGCAATTAAAGAAAAAAGTGCACTATTTAATGCTCTTTCTCGTGAAGTTGCCAATGTTATTGTTGGGCAACAAGAGATTATTACATTTATAGAGTTAGCAATTTTAAGTAATGGACACATCATGCTCGAAGGCGTGCCGGGCGTTGCAAAAACACTTATGATCAAAGCTGTAAATTCGGCTCTTGGTTTAGACTTTTCCCGTATTCAATTTACTCCAGACTTGCTTCCAGCCGATCTTATTGGAACACTTATCTATAATCCCAAAACTCAAGAGTTCTCTACAAAAAAAGGACCTATATTTGCTAATTTAATCTTGGCCGATGAAATTAACCGAGCTCCCGCTAAAGTCCAAGCAGCCCTTCTAGAGGCTATGCAAGAACGACAGGTAACTATTGGGTCAGAAACGTTTCCCCTCGACCCTCCATTCTTAGTTTTTGCAACTCAAAATCCTATAGAACAAGAAGGCACTTATCGATTACCCGAAGCCCAAGTTGATCGATTCATGTTTAAACTTGATGTTAAATATCCAGAAAAAATACATGAAAAAGAAATCTTAAATAAAAACTTTGATCTTAATCAAATCAAGCAAGTCTTAAAAAAGAAAGATATCTTTGAATCTCAGGGCCTTGTACAAAAAATATATGTAGATGATAAAATAAAAGATTATATTGTTGATATTGTCTTTGCAACGCGTAATCCAAAAGAATACAAACTTAATGATATCGCTGATTATATTCAATATGGCGTCTCACCCCGAGCAACACTCGCATTACACCAAGCAGCACGCGCTTACGCATTTTTAAAAGCACGCCACTTTGTTATTCCTGATGATATAAAGGCTGTTGCCCCTGCGATTTTACGCCACAGATTGTTACTTTCTTACCAAGCAGAAGCAGAAGATATTAAGACAGACATAGTGATACAGAAAATTTTATCTACGATTCCTTCCCCCTAAAGATCAAAACCCTTTATAGAAGGCTTTAACTTGACAATACTTAGCGGAAAAGGGTATCGTGTCCATAGAATGCTAAAAAGGAATTTTTATGAGACACCCGTTCTGGATAATTAACAGTTCGCTCTTACTTTTATTCGCAGTCTGTTTAGGATTCGTCTTCCTCTCCAGGCCAATTATTCCTAAACCAAAAAAAGTAAAAGCAAAAGCTCATGTCACAGCACATCATGTTGCTGTAATTAACATTGCAAACATTTATGATAATGATCTGTTTGATACTTACCATGAACAAGTAAAACCAGCAGTTGAACCAGATTATGCAAAACCAATTCCAAATCCACCAGGGCCAACAACTGTGCATCTTCCTGATGAACCCAAACAACCATTCTTGCCCCCACTCGAAGCAACTCTCAAGGGCATTATGCTCTTAAGCGACGAGAGTAATAATATTGCAGTTATTGCCGATAACAAAACTAAAAAAGATGAAAACTATAAAGTTGGCGACCCTATAGAAGATGCTCAAGTTGTTCGAATTTTACGGAACAAAGTAATTCTTATTCGATCTAACGGACAACAAGAAACATTATATCTTAATGGAAAATCAGCAGATACAGACTCTGCTCTTGTTGAAAACGAAGAAGACTGGAGCCACTTAATTAAAAAAATAAGCAACCACGACTTTCTTCTAGACCCTCAAGCATTTACCGACCTAGTGCCAAATCTTGCACACTTCATTGACATGTTCGATCTAACAACTGTATATAAAGAAGGTAAGAGTATTGGGTGTCGAATAGGAAAAATTACACACAGTTCGTTAGGGGTAGCAATGGGACTAGAGCCATATAGCATTGTAAACAAAATAGCCGGAATCCCCGCTACAAAAACAGATGAGCGGCTTCACATCTATAACAAACTTACCTCGCTCAAAATTGGAGACTCCTGTATAGTCGAAATAACTCACAATCATCAACCAATAACACTAACCTTTAAACTTCACGACTTACGAGATCCGCTAACAAAAGATCGTAGTCATGATGACGATGAAGAAGAAACTGGTGCGCTCAAAGGGCCAAGCGACGAAGAATTGGAACGCGAACGTATTGCAACGCTCAAAGAACGCCACACCTTTGCACCAACAGTACAAGAGATCATGATTGACCAAAGAAAGAAAATGCTTGCAGAAGGCAAAGCAGGAAAGTTAAAAGATTTTTCACTTCCTAAAGAATCGTAACTATGAATAAAAAAAAGAACCGATCATACATTTTTATTCTCTTGCTAAGTGCTTTATGTTTTAGCTCACAATTACTTTTTGCTTCTCGAGGCATCTTGTCTCATATGCAGCAAAAAGATTCTTCTTCTGCCCATCCTTTAGATACTGAGAAAAAACCTATCCCACCTGCACACCCTCCAGCTCCGCACGATGCACCTATCAGTACGCCAGGCAAACTACCTACTCCTCCTGATCTATCAAAAAAAGATCCTGTGCCTGTAGCCACACATAATACAGAAGAGAAATCTACACACGAACCAAAACATCCGGTTATAAAAACTACAAAAGTTGGCTCTGTCACTATTCCTGTAATGCCAACACCTCCACCTCTTGATAAAGATACACTTGCAGGGAAAGTTAAAGTTCCAAAAGAACAAACCCATCATGATAAAAAAGATAAAGCTCCAGAAGATAAAAAATCAGATAAAACAAAAATGCTCACAGAAGCAAAGCATGACAAAAAAGATTCCCCAGCTAAGCATCACGATACAGGCAAAGACAAAGATAAAGAGCATGATGAGAAGCATCACGACAAAGACAAGCATATCAGCCACGCACAAATCTTACAGCAAGAAAAAGATGACCAACTCGTGCGTTTTTACTTTGAAGATGCAACCCTCGAAAACTTAGTTCGCTATATAGAAGAATTGTATAACATAAAGTTCTATATAGATGACGACCTTAATCCATTGCCGCATGGTGGCTCAGCTCTTAAAGGGCACAAGCTCACCTTTACCACCAATAAGCCTTTAACCCGCCCAGAAGCATGGAGCCTCTTTCTAAAATTCTTAGATATGGCTGGATTTGCAGTTGTTCCAGGAGAAGGCGATAGCAGAGCTACAGAAAACATAGACCCAACAAAGCCTCACAAAAAAACTCGCTTCTATAGAATCACTTCCTTAACAAACGCAAACAGAGAAGTGCTCCCAACATTTTTTGATACCAAACTTGATGTTATTCCCGACAACAGCACCAAAGTTCGGTATGTCTTTTTTGTAAAAAATACTCCGCTAGGCGCCATTCAAGAAGTGGTTAAGTCGTTTTCAAGCTCAACGGCAGGGCCAATCTTAACATTCCCCGACCTTAATGCTCTCATTCTTACAGATAAAGGCTCCAATATTCGATCTCTTATGAAAATAGTTAAAGAGTTCGATAAAGAAATGCCAGAAGCAATGTCGGTAATAAAATTAAAAAAATCTGACGCCGAAGACGTCGCTAAACTTTATCAATCGCTCACTCAGGCAGAAGCGCCAAAGGGTGCTGCTCGATTTTCTACTCAACGCAACCAGCCAAAATCGTTGTACTTTCCGGCCAATGCTCGAATTTTACCAGAACGACGAACCAACTCTTTAATTCTTCTAGGCCCCAAAGCAGCGCTTGCAAAGATTGAAGAATTTATTGTAAAACATGTAGATGTTGAACTTGATATGCCTTATTCTCCGCTTCACATTTATGAACTTCAATACACACAAGCTACTAACATTGCACAGATTTTAAACAGCACAGCAACAAAGTTTGGCGGCGGAACAGCTGCCGCTCAATATGGTGGAGTGCGAGACGGCAACCAGTACTTTGGACCAATGACTATTACTCCAGATAAGTCAGGGAATAGACTCATTATTAAAGCCGAAGAAAACGACTATGACAAACTCAAAGAAATTATTAAAAAACTTGATGTTGTTCAACCTCAAACCATTATCGAAGTGCTTATTGTAGATGTTCAAACAAGTGATGATAAAATTTTAGGAACACAAATAAGAAATAAATCAACTAACAGCTTTGTTAAAAATGTTGATTTTCAACGCACCGGAATGCCTACTTCTATTGGAAGTTATGGCGGCGTAGTAAATGCATCCGATGGCAGCCTTCTTGGAAACCTCATTAGCCTTGCATCTTCTGCAGTAAGTGGATCAACTGTCCTATCTGTAGGGAACAATCAATCAGGCATTTGGGGGATTATGAACATTCTTCAACAGACCTCAAAAACAGATATCATCTCAAACCCTTTCCTGCTTGCAACTAATAACTACCAAGCAAGTGTTACTCTAGGAAGCACACGAAATATTGTTACCAGTAACGTTACAACAAATGGACAAACCAGCCAGGGGTTCTCACAGGATCATGCTAATTTAGAAGTAGTCATCACGCCTCAAATTAGTTCCGATGGAAGTATTCAAATGACTATTCATATTTCAATTGACGACTACTCCAGTTCAGACGTAAGTAACGGAAATAAAATAAAGAAAACAGTCAATACAGCAGCTATTGTTCAAAACAGAGAAGTTTTGGTTCTTGGTGGGATCATCAAAAATAAAGTAACCCAGGAAGTAAGAAAAACACCTCTTCTAGGAGATATACCAGGACTTGGATGGCTCTTTAAAAGTAAGTTAAAAACAAAAACTCGATCTAATGTTCTTATTTTTATCTCTCCTCAAATTATTTTCCCTGGTATGTCAGACACTGCAGATGAATATATGAAGCACAAAGTTCAAGCAACAAGCACGATGAGCCAGCAATCTGGATGTCATGATCCAACAGGAAAAGACCCTATCAACAAACTCTTCTTCGGAGAAAGCGGACACGACTCAACCACACAACACATGAACGATTTTATGCACCAAGTTAATCCGGAGAAAAAGAAAGAAAAAAAGAAAAAAATAGCTAAGCTCACAAGAAAACCTTCTATAAAAAGAAGGAGGTCTCGTTCATGATAAAAAATATTTTTTTCCCAGAAAGAGTGGGCTCTTACTTTCTTTTCAAAAAAAAGACCGTTGGTGTGCATATTACTAAAAATGTCGTATACGCTACCGTTATTGTTGCAAACGGAAACTCCATCTCTATAGAAAGCTCTTATAGCGAGCCCATAGATAAACCAGAAAAAATTGTTGAAGCTCTTTCTAAGATTATGGGGAAAATTAAAAGCTATGACGCTCTTATAACAACCATCGATAGTTCATTTATTGTTTTCAAAGAGCTCGCTCTTCCCATTATTGGAGAAGAAAAAATAGCTCTTATTCTTAATTTTGAACTTGAATCCTATTTGCCGTTTCCTATTGATCAAGCAAATATCGATTTTATTATTACACAAGAAGACACAAAGGCAAAAACGTCTTCTATTCTTGTTGCCGCCGTTCAAAAAAAGTATATTGCGGACCATGTAGGTCTTTTCTCTAAAGCAAATCTTTTCTTAGATGCTATAACGGTAGACCTTGTCAGCGTCTTTGGTTTGTATAAAAAAATCACTCCTATAAATCAAAAACAAAATACTGCTCTTATTATAATAGACGACACCAAAACACATATTGCTTATCTTAAAAAAGGCATTCTTAAAAAAGTTAGAACTATACAGAAGAATCTTGTCGATAACGAATCTTCTCTTCAGCAAGTTGCCTTTACTCTCGACTCTTTTATCCAAGAAGAAGGCGACGTAAAAAAAGTATACCTGATGGGATCCGTTGGCCATGATCTCTTGGCGCAAGTAAAAGACGCACTGGGCGGAATGCCATGCGAAACATTTAAACTAGAAGCAGCGTTAGAAACAGCAAAAATAAAAATGGCTCCAACTCATGAGCCTCTTAATCTTATAAGCACCGCAACGGCTTATCCATCTGAAATAGCCTCTAACTTCAACTTATTAATGAACGAATCTATAACAGGACACCAAGAACGATTTAATGCTCAATTTGTTACCGCAGCCCTATTAAGCCTTGCCATTGCAGCATCTCTTTCGGTACATACTTTTTTGCAAATAAGAAATCTCTCTTCTATAACAGATAAAGCAAAAAAGCGAGCGCTTGCCGACCTAAAAAAGAATTTCTCTGGGATCAAAGGTAGCTCTCTTAAAGAAGCGGTAAAAAACGCAAAAAAACAAATTCAAAAAGAAGAAGAGATTTGGTTTTCTTTTTCTAGCCAAACTCAACATTCTTTTTTAAAATATTTACTCGATTTAAGTACAAAAGTAGACAGAGAAGTTTTGGGGCTCGAACTTAAAAAAATGGTTATCGGCAAGGGGACAATTACTCTTGATGGTAACGTTAGAAATTTTGAAGCAATTGATGAATTCGAAAAACAACTCAAAGAGACAGAACTCTTTTCCGATGTTCCGTTTCTACAACAAACTTCATTTAATCCTATCGTACTTACTATTGCTAACAAAGGAGTTCAATCATGACCTTTTTGCAAAAAGTACGAAGCACTTTCAGCTCTTTTGATACAAGTGAATTTTATAGAAACAGTATGCTTTTTGTAGGATTCGCAGTACTCGTTACCACAGGAAGCATGTGGTTTTACTACACAAGAACACGACGGCTCCAAGGAGTATTAAAAGAAGTCTACAAACAAGAGCTTGTAGCAAAAGAATTACTAGAACGTTTAAAAAATGTTCAAAAACAAAGCAGTGAAGTGAATACGCTTTTAGAGAAAGATAAAAACTTTAAGATTAAAAACTTTTTCGAAGATACTCTGCGCAAGCTACAATTAACAGGAAAGCAGCGCGGACAAGCAAGAATTACCGAAGAAGTATTGAAAAAACGATATACTGAGGTAACCTTACAAGCAACACTACAACGAGTAAATACACGGCAACTTTGCGAGCTGCTTCAATTAATAGAACACA
>JBLICC010000026.1:0-12145 GCA_047631715.1 Alteromonas naphthalenivorans | reverse complement strand
TTCATCAATGTTTTTATCTGTTACGTCTAGTCTATCTTTAGCACGTTGAGATGCTAGATCTTCTTTTTTTTCTATTAGAGCATACTTTGCAGGATTGTTTTTTTTATCTAAATAAATAGCAAACGCCGCTGGAGTTAGTAATTTTCCATTAATAACATATAAAATGTTTTTTTCTTGTTTTTTAACGGGAACGGGAGTTGTAGATCTACTTAAACGTCTTGAAGATATTTGTTCATCTTGATTCGTTTCAAATCTACTTGATGAACTACGACCACTTGTTGGCTGAGACTGTAAAAGCAAAGGAAGTGATTCTACACTACCGCTTGAGTATTCTGATAGTAGAATATAAGGAGTAGATCTTCCACTTGCTGAATAGTCTGAAGGTACAGGACTTGCTGGTCTACTTAAACGTTTAGAAGATTCTTCTTGAACTTTTACTATTGCAGCAGGCACTTTTTTAGATGTCTTACATTTAGGTTTTTCATTCAGTTTAATTGTTTTTCGCGCAAGAGGCTTACTTAAACGATCAGCTAAAGCATTCTGTTGAGCTAAACTGTTTAATTTTCCTGTATTAAGGTTAATAAGTCGAGGTTTGTCTGCACTAAAAAGTACAGTAGTTGTTCCAACTAAAAGTAGAGTGAGCAATAAATTCTTTTTCATAATAATCTCCATTGAGCTCAAGTGAGCTTATATTTAAAGTTTAACATATTCTAATTGTAAATGTTTTGGCGAAAGTGTCAACAGGTGGCAGTTTTATAACTTGTTTAAGTTGTTGAAAACTGCTTCTAATCTTTCTGATTGTAATTTTAGGTTAAAGTTTTTGAGTTGTATGGCTGTGACGCCTAAAATCCCATTGGGTTGAGTGGCAGAAAAATCTGCAATTTCTTCAACCGTAAGATCTGCCTTTAAGCATTCGTCTACTTGTTGTACAAATGATCGTTTAAGATCGTCTGATTTTAGATTTGTAATTTTACGTTCAATGTTGTTTATAGAAAACATGATGTAATTTCTTAAGCTATCATCAGGTACATCTGCACCAAAAAGCACAGTAGTTGTTCCAGCTAAAAGTAGTGTAATTAATAGTTTCTTATTCATGATAACCTCCAAGTTATTTATTTAATTATTCTGCAATAGGTTCAAAGTCGCATGGTTCGATATCATTTTCTTCTGGTTGATGTTCTTTATATTCTTTAAACCATGTTTTTAGCGTTTTTTCTTTTGTTTCGCTATTGATTTTATGCGTTCCGTGCATTTTACAATATTCAAAAAAAGTAGGTGAATATTCATATCTTTTGGTAACCAATTCAGGTGAAAAACTTACACGTCTAGAAGTTCCAGATCTTGGACTTGCTGATTGTGGGCGTTGCACTATAGATTTAACGTGAATATTTTGTAAAGAATTAAAAAAGACAATAGGGTCTTTGTCTTGTTTGTATTGGGTTAATGCGTCTTGATATATATCTTGCATTGTTGCAGGCAATTGTTTGAATTCTTCATATGTTTCTTTTGCTGCTTTTGTGATTCTAAGGTTGATGTCTCTAATGACTTTAGTGACTTCTATTTTACTATTGTCTTGAGATAAAATCCATTTTGTTAATGTATCAAAGTTGTCATTTGGGGTACTAATATTACGTTGTTGCATAATACTTATTAATTGTTTTAATGTTGCTAATTCTATAGTTATATCTTCAGTTGTTTCTAAAATTTGCTTTGTTCTTGAAGGAATACTAAAAGATGGAGCAGAAGAACTTCTTCTTGTTCTTTTTTGAGGTCCTTTTAGCCCAAACGGAGAAGCTGTATTCAGAGTTCTTTCGGGTATAAATCTATCTCTTGATCCTGCTTCTTCAAGGAGTACATCAGTTTCTTCAGCTTCTAATAATGGTTCAGGGAGTCGGTCTGCACTAAAAAGTATAGTAGTTGTCCCAGCTAAAAGTAGTGTAATTAATAGTTTCTTATTCATAATAATCTCCAAGTCATTTAGTTTTAGTATTTTTTATATTCAATATAAAGAGCTGAGCAAGCAGCAATAGTTGCAGTAAAAGCAAGTAATTGTTGTGTTTGAGCTAGCTCTTTTTCTAATCTTTCTCTTATTTTCTTTTCTCTATCTAATTCTTTTTTTAATCCTTTTGTATCATATTCTTTTTCATCAGTTTGAGTTTGAGCATTTAAGTAAGTTTTTAAAACAGCAGATTCTTCAGCTGTTCTATAGCCGGTACTGCTTGCATTTGATTCGGTGTCACTACTATCCATTGCCCATGTTGGTGCGGCAACTGTTCCAAGTACAAGTAGTAAGCTTAATAGTTTCTTATTCATAATAATCTCCATATTTAAATTCAATGTTATTTTTTATTTACAGGGGTGAGTTAACCAATATAATCCACCTATTACACTTCCCATTAGTATGCCTTCTCTATAGGCATCTTTTATGTGAATAGGATTTCTACTTTTTTCGATTTTATAAAGTGCACCACCAATAAGAGAAGCAGCGAGAACTTTAGGAAAAAATGGTTGATTAAAGAAGGCAACAGATCCTGCGGTTACTATTGCAGCACCACCTCTTTTTAGCATTAAATCTGTCATGTTTCCTCTTGCAAAGTCTCTTTCGTTTCTCAGAGTAGTAGCTTCTGTTCTTACGTTGTCTCTTTCTCTTGTTATTTCATCCCTGTCTCTTATAGCTCTGTCTCTGTTACTTTCTATTCTTTCTCTTTCTTGTCTAAATGTTGCTCTTGTTGCATCTCTTTCTGTTCTAGCTGCATCTCTTTCTGTTCTAAACGTTGCTCTTGTTTGGATAGCATTATCTCGTTCAGCTCTGAGTTGTGTTATTCTCGCATTGTTATTTCCATTTGTTACAGCTGGTTGATTAGGATTATTAGACCGACAAAGGGGACAGATAGGATTATGTCGTAAAGATTCGGTAAGGCAACTGTCATGAAATATATTACGGCAACAATGTGTAACTCGATAAGGGTTTGCTGCATCTTCTAGTACTGGATCATGGCAGACAGAACATGCAATAATTTGATCTTCTGTGTATATTTCTTCTTCTAGTGCAAGAGCCGCAGCCGCATTAGCAGTCCATGTTGGTGATGCAACTGTTCCGAGTACAAGTAGTAAGCTTAATAGTTTCTTATTCATAATAACCTCCATTTTGGTTTTTATATTTATTTTTTAATTAAATACCATAATCCTGCTGCAAGTATTCCTACTGCAAAAGTACTTTTTAAAAGATCGTTTTCTTTTTTTAGTTTTTCTATTTCTTTATCTTTTTCATCTTTGTCTTGTTCTTGTTGTGTTGTTAATTTTTTTTGATCTCTTGTTTGGTATTCTAATGTTGCCATATGTATTGCTGCTTCTTGTAAGCCTTCTGTGAGATCTCCGGTTCTATTTCTTAGTTGTGCAGCTTCTTGTTCTGCTGCAGAGAATATTCTATTGCATTCTTCTTCAAGCTCTTCAGTTGTTGGAGCAGGGTTACTGCTTGGCACATCTGGAAGATCAGAACCATCTGCAGCCCATGTTGGCGCTGCAACTGTTCCGAGCAAAAGTAGTAAGCTTAAAAATTTTGTATTCATCATTATCTCTATTTTGTTTTTTAACTCTATTGAGCTTATTTTTTTATTAATCATATTCTAATTGTAAATATATATTCTCAGAAGTCAACAGGGTAGCTATTATTGCCGGTAGGGCTAAATTGGTGTATTCTTATTATCTTATTATCATGCGCTAAATAAAGAGGTTTATGTGAGCTTTAATCGTGCTAGTCAGGTACGGTCTTTGTATATTCATTGGCCGTTTTGTCCTTATAAATGCTCATTTTGTCCGTTTGTGGCCTTTTCTGGCTGGGACAGATTTATGGGTGAATATCATAAAGCACTTACTCGTGAGCTTAAAGAATTTAAAAAAGAAATTACGCCCCAGCAGCCTTTAGATACTATTTATATAGGCGGGGGAACGCCAAGTACGTGGCCAGATGAGCTGCTACTTGACACGTTTGCTACACTAGAGAGTATGTTTGATTTTAATTCGATCTCTGAAATTACTATAGAAGCAAATCCTGGAACGGTATGCCAAGAGCAATTAGATATATGGAAGAAGGCGGGTATTACCAGATTAAGTATTGGGGTTCAAAGCTTAGATGATGCGGTTTTAGAGAAACTTAATCGTAATCAGAAGGCAGACGATGTACGTAGGCTTATGAAGTGGGCAGATGGCAAATTTAACTCACTGTCGATTGATTTAATTGTAGGATTGCCGGGAATATCTGAAGAACAATGGAAAGAACAGGTTCTTGAGATTATGACCTGGCCGATTCAGCATATATCGATGTACTTTTTGTCGATTCATGAGGGAACAGGATTGTACTTTAAGCTGCAGCGGAAAAACGAAATATTGCCACCTGATGATCAAACAGTTGATTTGTATTATTGGACGATCGATATGTTTGCTAAGCATGGGTTTGAGCAGTACGAAGTTTCGAGTTTTGCAAAAAAGGGTTATGAATCAAAGCATAATCAAGCATATTGGGATAGAAAGTTATATAAAGGGGTGGGAGTAGGAGCATGGTCCTTTGATGGAGACTGTCGTTTTCAGAACGAAAAACAGTTAATGCGTTATATTGATGCATTGGGTCAAGGAGATAGCGCACTTTCTTATAAAGAGAAAGTAACGCAAGATGAGGCACGATTTGAAATTATCATGCTTGGTTTGCGAAAAATGTCGGGAGTGCCGATAGCGCAAGCAATTGATGGTCTTTGCGATAAAAGAAGAGAAAAATTCTTTGAGCAAGTGAGCATGTTGAAAGAAAAAAAGTTTATAGAACAAAAGGGGGATAGGCTTTTTTTAACAAAAACTGCATTGAGTGTTGAAAATGAGATTGCAGTTAAGCTTTCTGTGTAGGGTAAAAATAGATTTAATAGTAAATAATACGAAAAGGTTCTAACAAATGGCCAAACATGTTGGTGTAAAATTACCAGAAGATTTAGTAGCAATGCTGAAAAAGGAAGAATCAGTTGGGATTCTTGCAACATTTTCAGAAAAAGGGCTTCCGCATACTACGCCACTTCAATGTATTTATCCTAAGGGACTCGAAAGTATTTTGATTTCTATTCATAAAGAACATGTTGGATATCACAACATGGTATGGCAAAAAAAAGTGATGCTTTGCTTTATGGGTGAAGGAAATGTTGCGTACAGTGTGCTTGGTCGTGCCGGTGTTGTTCGGGCTCCTTCTGAAGTTCATCCATTGATCAATGTGGTTCGCATTGATATCATCGATATCAAGAGTGATCGTTCAGTGTTAACTCGGGTAGATTCAGGAGTAAAGTGGAGTTACACTTCTTGGGAAGCAGAAGAGCTTTCTAAAAACCTACTTGAAGAATTGAAGGAACTCTCCCAAACGTTGTAGAAAAAGTTTAAAGTTTCTCATGGGGAGTCATGTATGAAGATGTTGCGTAATGTTGCAGTATGGATACTGTGCACAGTGTTAGTTGTTCCTGTTTGTATGTATGCAATGGAAGAAGGTCCACATAACCCAAGTGGTCTTTCTGCATTAAATCCACCATCGGGTCCTCCTGGTGCACCTCCTATGGGGCCTCAGGAACTAGGCCAACATGCTCCTGGGCCAGCGCAAGATCCTTCAATGAATCCTTCAGGTCCTGCGAGTTTGCAAGATCATAGAGTGCCAATGGATGGTAGGCATCCGGGACCAGATCAACATACTCCTGGGCCAGCGCAAGATCCACATGATTCATCGCCAACACAAGTAACAAGTGGGTTGGACGTAGACTTTAAAGAACAAGAACATATTGACAATGCAGTTGACACTATGAATGCAAAAAGTGGTGGCAACTGGTTGCTTAAACGTGTGTGGTGGGAAAAAACAGAAGATGTATACGAACAAATAAAAGAAGCGTTCAATAAAGTGATGGACACTCGTATGCAATTTATTTCTGACTACAACAAACTTAACCGTACATTAGATATTTTTTACAGCGAAATTGGTATCGAACAAGGACCGTTACGAGATCTTTTAAGTCATGCACAAGACTTGATGGAAAAAGAACAAAAAGAACAAGGGTACTTGAACAAAAAAGAACAAGCGTTTGTTTTTAAAATCAAAGGTAAAGAGCGAGATCTCGAGCAACTTAAACTTGACGTAAAAGCTATTCAAGAGCTTGATAGCAAGCTTGACGAAGCATTTGAAGTTCTCTTTAAACAAATTGATGTGTGCAATAAATACGAACAAAAAGCATGGAACAATTTTAAAGAAATAGCGCGCGAACTAAATGATAAAGAAGCGCGTAAATTGTATTATGATACTGAAGGTTTGTATAAAGATGTTCAAAAAGTGAGCCAGTATATTTCTGGTGCATTTGCAACATACTTTAATCAAACTATTCAATCTGCTCATGATCATACTGCAAAAATTAGTTCTCAAATGAATGCACTTAAACACGAGGGCATTGATCTGGTAAAAGAAGCAGAAGTTTTAGAAAAAGATGAAGTGCCAGAACCAAAAAAAGATGATAAAAAAACAAAATCAAAACCAGTAAAAAAAGGCTGGTGGTATCGATTAGGCGAGCGATTTGGTAAGTTTATAGATAAAGTTATAGATCTTATCCCGGTAAAGATACGAGTGTGGTTTGGTAAAGAAGTAAAAACAGATGAAGCTGAATTTGAAAAACTTAAGAAAGAAGGTAATCAAGAATACGCACATCTTAAAAAAGAAGCAGAGCAGGAATATGGGCATTTAAAAAAAGAAGCACAAGGCGAGTATCAAATTCTTAAAAAAGATGCGCAACCTGATGTTGCCTATGCTAAAAAAGAAGCACATACGTTAGAACAAGATGCGTATAAAGAATTTGCTCATGTAGAAAAAGAGTTGGGTATTGGTCAAGTTGCTCCTACACATCATGCGGCTCCTGCGCATCACACTCCATCACACAAGCAACATGCAACTGCTCCTGCTCATACAGCACAGCCAGTACATCATGCAGATCCTATGCATCATGCAACGACTATGCCAGTAGCCCCAAATCTTCCAAAGGCTCCTGTTCATCATTCAACAGCTCCAAAATTTGATCCTACTGTTGCACCAGCACAACACAGGCCGCTTCATATTCCAAATCAAACACAACACCATACGGAGCCTGCACATCATTCACAACCACAGCATTCTGGCCGGAGCATTACGCAACATTTTCAACCGCCGCATCATGTAGATAAAACGCATGCACAGCATACAAAGCCGATGCATTCGAATATTACGCCACTACATGTTGATGGTGCAAAGCCACAAGGGCCTCTCAAATAAGTAAAAAATCTTGATTTCAAGTTTGCTTACCCTTAAAATTTCTGGTAAATTGCTCCCATACGTTATTTGCCGAAGTGGTGAAACTGGTAGACACGCAGCCTTGAGGGGGCTGTGGGAGAAATCCTGTGGGGGTTCGAGTCCCTTCTTCGGCAAAAATAATGTAAAAAAGGACAGTAATTAGGATCATTAATCGAATGTTTAAGGAGTACCGATGGCGAGTTTAGCAGGCCGTACAACAGCATACGGATTCATTTTTTGGTTAGCTCTAGCGGGTGTTGGATCGTACTTTGTTTTACCACTACACAAACATCTTAAACTAGGCATCGATCTTGTTGGTGGTTTTTATATCACGCTACAAGTGCAAACGGAAGAAGCAGTAAAATTAGAATTACAACAACGTTTGCAAGGTGCTACAAAACGATTAAGCGATAATGGTATTGATGTTGCAAGTCATAAAATAGAAAAACAAGATATTGTACTTACGTTTGAAACACTTAAAGATGTTCAACAAGCTGCAAAATATTTAAAAAGTCATAGTTCAGAAATGACTATTCAAACAGAAGGTACGCATGTAAAAATGCATTTACCTGATCATATTGTGCAAGATATTAAAAAATGGTCTGTTGAAAGTAACATAGAAGTGTTGCGTAAACGTTTAGATAAAACGGGTGTTTCTGAAGTTTCTATTTCTCGTCAAGGTGAAAGAAACATTATTATTGAGCTTCCTAATGTAGACGATCCTGCTCGTGCAAAAGAAATGATTGGTCGTGCTGCGCATTTAGAAATTAAAAAAGTAGAAAAATCTGCACCAACAGAAGAAGATCTTTTAGATGATTTCGACGGTGTTTTGCCAGATGGTATGGTAATTGTACCAAGCGAAGAGCAAAAAAATGGTGAGCCTCGTGAACATTACTTGGTTCCTGATTATACTGATCTAACAGGAAAAGAATTAAAGAATGCAGAACCATCTTTGGGTGGTATGTCTGGCACCGATCCTGTTGTTAAATTTGAATTTAAACCAGATGGTGGTGATCGTTTTTATGACTTAACAAGTAAAAGTCATGGTAAACAAATTGCAGTTATTATTGATAATGAAGTTATTTCTGCACCACGTGTAGAATCTACTATTCATAGCACTGGTATTATTACTGGTAACTTTACGTGGGAATCTGCACAAGATTTAGCAACGGCACTTAAATCAGGTTCGTTTGTTGCACCAGTAACATTCGAAGAAGAACGACGCATTGGTCCATCATTGGGGCGAGAGTCTATTAAACAGGGTATTACATCGTGCTTAATAGGGTTAGCGTTATTATTCTTCTTTAGTCTTTTCTACTATAAAGTAAGTGGGCTGTTTGCATTTATTGCTTTGATTTACAACTTAATACTTGTTGTATTTTGTTTAGCATGGGTTCAAGCAACATTAACGCTTCCTGGTATCGCCGGTATGGTGCTTACTATTGGTATGGCGATTGATGCTTCTATCTTAATTTATGAGAAGATTAGAGAGCTTCTTGCAACAGGTGTTACCTTTAGAAAAGCAGTCGATGAAGGTTTCTCTGATGCGATGGTAGTTATTCTAGATGCAAACATTACAACGTTGTTAATGGGTATTGTATTATATAAATTTGGAACTGGCCCTATTCAGGGGTTTGCAGTTACTATGATGTTTGGTATCCTATCTACTCTTGCAACGGGCTTATTCTTCTTGCGTTCTTTGTTTGATGTAGCATTGAGCACTGGTGTAAAAAGAATAAGTATTTAAATTATTGGCGATGTAGCTCAGCTGGTTAGAGCAGCGGAATCATAATCCGAAGGTCCGGGGTTCGAGTCCCTGCATCGCCACCATCCGCATAAATGAGAGTTGAATGAAGTTTATAACAGTTGCACAAGCATTCGAAAAAATAGATAAAATAAGCTCTCGTTTGGCAATCACAGAAATTCTTGCAGATGTTTTAAAACAAACAACACCCGAACAAGCACGTCAATTGTGTTATTTATCGCTTGGATGTTTGAATCCTCCTTATATTGGAACGCAGTTTGCTATTGCTCAAAAGAGCATGATAAAAATTGTTGCCCGGGTTATTGGTATGAGTGAAAAAGAAGTAGAACTTCAAGTTCAAACATTGGGTGATGTTGGTTCGGTTCTCGAAAAGTATTCATGGCAAGCAAGTCAGGAACTTTCGATTCAAGATGTTTATAGTGCTCTTTTAGAAATAGAAAAAATTCATGGAACAGGTTCACAAGAAGAAAAAGCTCTTAAAGTATATGAGCTTGTGCATGAATTAGATCCAATTTCTGCAAAATTTGTTATACGAATTATATTAGGTAAATTGCGATTAGGTTTTTCTGATATGACCCTTGTAGATGCACTTTCTTGGATGGAAGTTGGAGACAAATCTATTCGTAAAAATCTTGAGCATGCATATAATATTTGTGCAGATATTGGATTTATTGCTTATGAGCTTAAACAGAATGGTGTTGATGTTATTAACGATATGAACATTCATGTGGGAGTTCCTATTCGTCCTGCAGCGGCAGATCGATTACCCAGTGCACAAGCAATTGTAGATAAACTTGGTCCATGTGTGGTGCAACCAAAACTAGATGGTTTTAGATTGCAGGTTCATATAGATCTTACGCAGCAAGAACCATTAATAAGATTTTTTTCTCGTAACTTAATTGATATGTCGTCTATGTTTCCTGAATTTGTTCAAGCATGCAAAAAATTACCAATCAAAACAATTATCTTGGATGCTGAGGCTATTGTATACGATCCTAATACGGGAATGTTTTTGTCGTTTCAAGAAACGGTAAAGCGTAAACGTAAGTATGGCATAGATGAGTTAGCTTCTGAGTTACCGTTACAACTTAATATTTTTGATATTATGTATCTTAATGGTCAGAGTCTTCTCGATTCTACTCAAGTAGAACGAAGAAAAAAATTAAAAAATGCTTTAGATGGTTCTGTTGATAAAACAATCATTATTATTGATGAAAAGTATGTGTCTACGGGCAAAGAACTTGAAGATTATTTTATTAGAGAGATTGCAGCAGGGTTAGAAGGGGTGGTTGTTAAAAAGCCAGACTCTTTGTATCAGGCAGGAAAACGTAGCTCTAATTGGATAAAACTTAAATATCAGGCAGCAGAAAAACTTAATGATACCTTAGATGTAGTAATTTTGGGTTATTATCCTGGTAAAGGTAAACGTGCAACATTTGGTATAGGTGCATTTTTAGTTGGTATTCATAATGAATTAACAGACAAATTTGAGACGGTTGCAAAAATTGGAACCGGTTTATCGGACGAGGCATGGGTGGATTTAAAAAAACGCTGCGATGCCATTGCGGTTAAAGAACAACCAAAAAATGTAAACTGTCCTAAAGAATTAGTACCATTGGTGTGGGTTTCTCCTGAGTTGGTATGCGAAGTATTAGCCGATGAAATTACTTTTTCTCCACTGCATACTGCAGGCAAAACAGATGACGTACTTGGATTTGCTTTTAGATTTCCAAGATTTCTAAAATATCGAACAGATAAATTGTCATATCAAACAACATCACTCGATGAGTTAAAAAGATTTCAACAAAGAAAATAAACATTTCTATTAGATAAGCTTATTAATTGCATTTCTTTTCCTATTAACTCTATTATAAATAAATTATTGATTTGTGTGATTTCAATTTGTAATACTCGTAAGTAATTGGGTATGATTTTGAAATTAGGGGAGAAAGTATGAAGAAGTTTATTTATTTACTAGTGTTTATGAGTGTTGGATTTGTATCAGTTAAACCAGTAAAGGCTGCTCCTGCTAAAAAAGCTACTACTACTACAGCTGCCGCAAAGGCTGCACCAACGGGTTCAACAAAAGGCGCGAGCTCTGTGGGGATGGCAAGTTCATCGGATAATTCTTCTGCAACATCTTTAAATTTTACTGGTGCAAAACCAGGAGCAGGGATAACAGATAGCTCTGGAGATACAGATGATTCTGGAGATGCGGCTGGGGGAGGAACTCAAAGCGCTAATCAAGTTTCTAATGGTTATACAGTTGAACCAGCTGATGCTAATCCTATGGTGAACAGTCAGTCTTTAGGCTATGATGGACTTGTAACATGGATGAAGGATCTTTTAATAAATCAAGGTTATTTAACACTAGCATGTGATTGTGGCGGAAAAAATAATAAAAGTCCGATAAATGTTTCTCTTGCAACAGTGGATGGTTTTGTAAAAGGTAATTTTGGATCGTATGCTACAAATGGTGATTTTAAAGCTGTTTCAAAAGGGACAAGTCTTAATCATAATCAAAATTTTGTTAAAAATTTACTTACTACCGGTGCGTATAAAATAGACCAAGCTAAATTACTTAAAGGAATTCAAGCAGGTAAGTTCTCGGGTGATTTACTAACCTCTCGTTTGTTAGTGCAAGAATTTTATCTAGGACAACTTGCTGTTACGGTTCCTGCAATAGCAACAGGGACAGCACTCAGTAAAGCAGATAGAACGTTTGTAGCAGGAATTGGAACCAAACTTGCAGAAGCCTTAAAGCAAACACGTTATTTGCGAAATGGTGTACAAATGGGATCGCAAGTTAATAGATATATGTCTACTTCAGGTAAAGGGACAACATTTACACCGGTAGATTTTTTTGCAGGAGCCATTGTTATTAATAATTCTCAAAATGTGATTAATAGTAATGGATTGCAACTTTCACAAGGTGGAGTAGGATTTTTCCCTGTGCCGAGTGGTTCGTATATGAACAATTGGAGCAATGCTGCGCAAGGTAGTGCAACTGGATTACCAACACGTGAAGCAATGACATTAGATTATTAGGTATT
>JBLICC010000025.1:0-12681 GCA_047631715.1 Alteromonas naphthalenivorans | reverse complement strand
AAATAGAGTATGTATAATGTATTATGCTTTGCATTGTATCATGCTGTTAGGTTATTACAATCACACAGTTTGTTGAGAATTCATAAGATTTAATGTTTGCAATACTGCCAATTGATGTTCAATAGGAAAAGACTCAAATAACTCTTGAGGCACTGCAATCTCTCGTTGATCTTTTCCTGTTGCAAAAGATGTTACGGTACCAACAAGTATATAATACAAACCATGCTTATAATGATAATTTATTTTATTGTTATGATCTGGGTCAGGAAGAACAGTAATAATGGCTTTCTCTATTACTTCTTCTTTTCTACTAAAAACGCTACCAGAAAAGAGATTACAAACAACAAGAAACATACAATAAAAAACATATCGCTGCTTAATCATACTTATCTCTTTCTTATATTTCCCCTAAAAACCCAAATTTCTTTTTAATACTTCTAGATCACCATTAACCAAATTCATAATTTCGTCATCTTCTTTACACAAAAATCGCATTAATTGTTTGTTATATTTTAGAGCAGGATGTGTTAGTTTTACGCCGTTCATACTTCTGTCAACTTCAGCAAGTATGCCAGGGAAAAATACAACTTGTGCGATAGGAAACAATTTATGACCTATTCTTAAAGTAAGTGATACTACTTGATTACCCTCTTTATTTATACATCGCGTTATAATAGGATGCACTCTATTTGGCTGAGAAAGATCACGCACACGATCTACTGCATTGCAAGAAACCATTATCAGTAATAATACGTATTTTATATTCATTATCGTCCCTTATAATAAAAATATTAATGATCCAAAAAATACTACTATAAGATGTTTGTGTTTTACAAATATTAGGGAGGAACAGAACCTTAAGAGACAATACTCTAAGGGTCCCTCGATACAATTTCTACGAAACCACTCGGGATGAACTAAACGAGTCATACTGAGTGAATACGAATAACATGAGTATTTGTATCGAATGTATGCAACTCGTTCTTTACTATCCTTCGATACAATTTTTTCGTTAATACTCAAAAATCACTCAGGATGACTCGAATTTTTATAAGTAATAAAGTATAAAGTATATCCTGAGTGATTCTGTTAAGAATTGTATCGAAGGGTTCATCCCGAGTGGTTTTAAACAAAGTGCAAAACTGTATCGAGGGAGTCTTAATAAACTTATCCAAGAACAGATTGCAATGTTGCATTAACTGTATCATCAACTAAATTTTCTTGTTTCAACATGCTAAACAACTCAAGCAATTGCTGAGTAAGTTGTTCTTTTTGAGATCCATTAGCACCTGCACATGATTGTGCTGTATCAAAAAACAATTTCTTTGTACTGGCTTTTTTATCTGCTGATGCCTTAGGTACAGCAACCTTACAACCATGAACTTGCTGTATAATAGTCCAAACAGTCTGATCCTTGGTTCTATCGTATCCCAAAGAATCCATAACTTTATACATAGTTGGTTCGTTAATTTTCTTTTCCATAACAACTATAAACCAATGTGCACGTTGACCAACCGTATACCCTGTTCCTGTATTAACAAAAAAAGCATGTCTATACGTATCTTTTGGTTGTAATGTGCGCAACACAGCAAACATATCTGTTCCTACATGTGCCTCATTAATTGCTTGTCCCCTATTGTTAATAAGAGAAAAACCTGCATTTATATTACGCTTTTTAAATTCGCTTCCAATAAGCATATCCAAATGTTCAGTTTCGATCCATTCACCATTATCATGTTGCTTTTGTTGTATAATTTTACGCCATGATCCAGGGCTCAAACTAAATTGATCTTTAACAAATGTAATATTATTTAAAATATCTCGATTGTTCGTTAAAACACCAATGGCATTTTTAAGCGAATGATAACCACAACTTGCGCCACCATCATTATTTCTACCCTGCTGAGTAACTGATAGTTGCTCAAGATGAACATCTAAAGTTGGTGCTTTTGATTGTAAACTTATATCAAATTTATTTTTAAGTTTTTTAAGACGTTGGTTAATATTACTTAATCTATCTTCATGCTCTTGATCAATTACAGGTTTTTTTAATAAAAAATCACCATGATTATACCATACATAACCAAGAGTAACGGCACCTAAAGCCCAAAATAAGTTTTGAGTGTTACTTGCTTTTACTGTATTTGCACTCAATAAAAGAGTACCTATCATAAGGCCTAAAATATTTTTTTTCATTATAAAACCTCCAGTTTTTACTTATTTTAAATACAATTTTGCATATGCTTCATCATATTCTTTTTTATATTTTTCATATTCTTTCATACGATCATTAAAAGTCTTCTTTAATCCTACTTTTCGAATCTCATTTTTTTCTACTTGCCATTTTTCTCCAGCATGCACTGCAGATTCTTTTGCTGATTTCACTAAATTCATTCTCGCTTTCCAGATCTTTTTATCACTCTGTAATTCTACAAGTTTTTCTTCTAGTTTATCTCGATCAGCATCAATTCTTTTTCTTTTTTCAGAATCCTTTTCTTTCTGCCATTTATCTTCTAATTGATTAATATTTTCTTGTACTTCTTTTATAGCTTGTTCATACGAATTTGCATTAATTTTCTGCAAAGCCCTATCTACTGCTGCAAAGTCTTCTTTAGGATCTATTTTTACTGGCTGTAGTGTTGGTTGCTTTAATGCTGACTGTTCTGTTGATGGTTGCAGTACTGGCTGTGATTGTGGTGTGTTTTTATATTTATTCCATGTATAAAATACCCACGCACCAACTACAACTGCTGGCAAAACCCAACGAGAAGCACTTGTTTCAGAACTACCTGTTTGTATAGAAGTATGTGCACCTGCTAGCAAACCACATACGATAAGACCTAAAATATTTTTCTTCATTATAAAACCTCCAGTCTACGCTCTCCAAAAGAGCTATGCCTGGTACGGCCATTTTTGAGCACCAGACAATTATTCCATTTATTTAACAAATCTTATTATATATAAAAAATTACAAATAGCAATGGCTATGATAGCATTTGGAGCCACTGCTTAAGCTTTTTAGGCTCATCGCAATTATTTATGGCATTTTGAACGGTACCTTCAAATAAGCTTGCGATCTTTTTTGGATAAGCTTGAATCTGATATAATTTTTCTTTTGCCTGTTCTGGGTCAAAATCCGATTCTAAGACCTGACGAACCTCGCCAAGCGTGTGATCTCTAAGTGTGGCAAAATCAACCTCGTCTGCAAAAGTATGAGGGCTGTAAGCGATATAAGAAGTAAGCTCATGACGAGCAAATTGACTAATACCCTGTTCTATTTCTTGCAGAGTAGTTACCAGAAGCTTTTTGGTTACTAAAGAAGCAGCATTACTTTTAAACTCAGCTAATCTTACGCGCTTTTGATAGGCTTGTTCTCGTTCCAAACTACGCTCTTTAAGCTCAGCCTCTAATATTTTACGATCGTAATCAGCATGTTCAATAGGCCGGCTATCGATACTCCATTGTTCTTTTTTGCGCCCATCCACTACATCTAAACGATAAACAAATGTTTGCCCATTAATCTTTTCTTCTACTAATTCTACCACCACCGTGCGTACCATTTTTGCCTGAATGGTTATGCTCGTTAAGCTCGAAAGTAATATAATTGTGCTTATCTTCATCACACATGACTCCTTTATTTAGTATCAACAATCCCTCAAAACCCTTTTATATCTATCATATTGGACATGATTTGTGAAAAGTTTTGTGATACACTTTGTCAAAAGAGAAGATTATACTAAGAGGATAAGTAGAATGGAACGTGATTCGGAACTACTTGCAGGAAAAAAAATGAAACGAAGAAAAGCCTTTTTTTCTATATCAGCGGTGGCAGAAATGTTTTCTGTGCATCAGCAAACTATTCGTTTGTACGAACGTGAGGGCCTTATACAGCCTAAACGCTCTGAGGGAAACACACGTCTTTTTTCTGAAGAAGATGTAAATAAACTTGAAGAAGTTATTTACCTTACTCACAAATTAGGTATTAATTTAGCGGGTGTTCAGATGATTCTTAAATTGCAAAGACAGATTAAGAAAATGCAAAAAGATATGAATAATATCTTTGAAGAGACAAAACAAGATTTACGACAACAAGAATTTTCTCATAAAAGCAATATAAAATTAACATCACAAACTCTTGCTAAACTTAAAAAAGAAGAGCTTACTGAATTAACACCATCAGAAGAAACTGATAATTGGGAGATCGACTACGAAGAACAATTGTAGTCTTTTTTTTAAAAAGGTTTTCTTTGGTGCGTAAAATAGGTAACGCTAAAAGATAAGTAACTATGCAGGATTTTTTTTGAACAAGGAGATACCATGGTAAATGACAATCAACTCACTGTTTCTGATGAAGAAATTAACAACTGGGAAGTTGACTACGAAGAGTGATTGTAGCTTTGAAAAAAAAAAGGTTTTCTTTAGCATGCAAAATAGGTAACGCTTAAAGGCAAGTAATTCATGCAAGATTTTTCGAATAAGGAGATACCATGGTAAACGACAATCAACTCACTGTTTCTTACGAACTCTTATACCTCATACAATGGCTCTTAGAAAACGAATCTGACGGTCTCAAAAAACTTATTGGCCAGGCACTTCACAATGGTCTTAAGCATGACCTACAAGAAGCAGTCAATTCTGATCTCAAAAATACCGACGATATACAGTATAGCATTGTCGACTTTTTGGCATTGATGGAAGGTCTTTTACACGAATCGATTAGCGAACAGAATATGCAACGCATCTTAGAAAAAAAGCTCATGCCTGCAATCGACAATATCGACAGTAAAGAATGCGATAAAGCAACGGTTGATTTTAGTGTAGAAAAAGCGACATTTAAATTAGAAAGTAATCCCGAAGAAAATCCGCAAGATATCTTGTTTCAGGAACTGCTTAAATGCTGGAAGCCTACTAAGAAAACAATTACGCATTAATTAAAGAAACCAACTTCTTCTAGGGCTTGTCGAACCTCGAACATTGGCAGGCCCATAACAGCAGTAGAAGACCCTTCAACCCATTGTAGAAACTGTGCTCCATATAATTCAACCGCAATTGCACCAGCTGCTTTAAGCGCCCATGAATTTTCTAAATAACGATCAAGCCATACATCAGGAACTTTAAACTTACAGCGAGCGCCTACAATGCCCTCACGTTTATCTTCTGTAGCCCATACACCATTTTTGATAACTCTCTTTTCTATACAAAAACCTGTGTATGTAGTGGACTCTCCACTTAATGCTTTTATTTTTGAAACTGCATCGTCACGATCTTTTGGCTTACCATGAATAACACCATCCAGAGTACACCCCATAGAATCAGCTGTAAGAACAAATATTGCATCGCCCTCTTTTCTATCCGCAGGCATAAAAACATTGTTCATTTTTAAACGTGCAATATTAAGAACTGTTTCTTCTATTGTTGTGTGCTTAATGTCGTCTTCATTAGCATCGTGCCCAACAACTACAAACGGTATTAATGCATCTTCTAACAAAATTTGTCGTGGACGCGATGTTGAACCAAGCAATAATGTATTCATAAATTTTTCCTAATAAAAAAAGCAGACCTAAGCCTGCTTTAATCTTTTTTTAATAACCATCTTATTTGATAATAAAATGGCTGGGGCGGAAGGGATCGAACCTCCGAATGTCCGGATCAAAACCGGATGCCTTACCACTTGGCTACGCCCCAACGTAATTTTTAATTACTACCCTTGTTCCTCTGTCTGCACTGATTCTGACTCATATCCATCGTCATCCTGAGCCGGAATACCACCTGATTTCTCAACGGTATCATACTCACCAACAACATGTTCTTCGATATGTTTACGCATCTCTGCATTAAGCGGATGTGCGATGTCTCTGAAAGAACCATCTTTTCTACGTCTTGAAGGCATAGAAACAAAAAGTCCCTTTTCTCCTTCAATAACTTTTAAGTCTCTTACGATAAATGCATTGTCAAATACGACAGTTGCATACGCTTTGAGCCTTGTGCCTCTCTCTCTAGCCGGATAGATCTTGACCTCTGTTATATTCATATTTTGAACCTTTAGTCTAGAGCGCCCCATTACCAAGGGCAAAAACTATCTGTTAGTGCTTAATGTAATGTCACTCAGCTTATTTGTCAAACTTTAAACTCATACTTTTTTTTCAAATACACGTAGCTTTGCAGATCGCGATGGAGGGTTCTCTTGCACTTCTTGCTCAGTTGGTTTTACCGGAAACGGTTTAACTACTTCACCTTTGAGTAATCCTTGCGATTCTTTGCAATATTCTTTCACTATTCTATCTTCCAGAGAATGAAAACTAATACATACCAGATGACCTCCAGGAGAAAGCACTTTGAGAGCTGCTGGTAAAAACGCTGTAATGTTATCGAGCTCTTTATTAACTACAATACGCAATGCCTGAAACACACGTGTTGCTGGATGAATTTTTTGTCCACGACGTGGAGAAACACCTTTTATAATAGCTGCTAATTGCCCTGTTGTTTTAATTTTTCTTTTTTGGCGTTCTTCCGTCAAAGCATTTACAATTTCTTTTGTATTTTTTTCTTCACCATACGTCCAAAAAATTGTGCGCAATTCTTCTGCTGTTCCATAATTAACAATATCGTATGCTTTTGTTTTATGATGGGCTTGAGACATACGCATATCAAGTGGTGTATCGTTAGCAAACGAAAGACCATCTTTAGTATGAATTTGATGTTGTGATGTTCCAAAATCGGCAAGAATACCATCAACCTGCGTAATTTTATGCTTTTTTAATAATTTATATAAATGCGAAAAACTTCCCCAGATCAATGTTAATCTATCGGGGAATTCATCTTGCAAAGCTTCGCCTCGTTCGATAACTTCTTTATCCCAATCAAGCCCAATTACTTTTATAGTCGGATCTGATTCTAGAATGGCACGTGTGTGCCCGCCGCCACCAAAGGTAACGTCAAGGTATGTTTTATGTGGCTTAAGATTAAGCATCTCAAGCGTTTCTTTGAGCATAACGGGAACATGATAGATCATAATAATATCGCAATTAAATTGAAGGTATAGAACTTTTTTTATCGGTAAATGCTGCAACTACATTATGTAACTGCATGCCACGTGACCCCTTAACCAGGACCACAGCGTCATTTTCTAAAGTATATTTTAACCGTTCTACAGCTTCTTGCCAACTCGAAACTTTTTCTACCTCTATACCTACAGGAATAACCTTCTCCATCCACTGTACCTCAGAGCCAACAAGAATAAGATGCGAAAGCGACGATACCTTTCTTAAGAATCGCCCTACTTGCCGATGCCAAAATGCAGAATTTTCTCCCAGTTCAAGCATATCTCCCAGCACTGCTATTTTTTTTCCTGTTGTCTCGAATTCCTCAAGCGCTAAAAGTGCGGCACGCATACTTTCTGGAGAAGCATTATAGCAATCATCAATAAGCATTCCTCTATAACCCTTAAGTGCACAACGCTCAAAACGTTGAGAACGTTCCGGTAATTCTTGAAGTGCTGTAACAATAGTTGCTCCATCTACACCAAAATGATGTGCTACCGCTGCTGCTGCAAGCGCATTTATTATCATTCCACGATGCTGCACATTGAGTGTTACATTATATTTTTCTTGATAGATTTTTAAGACGAACTCAAGCTTATTATTTTTCATTACAATTCTGCGTGCTTGTATTTGATTAGTTGTTTTGGTTCCAAAACGAATAACAGGATGCGTATAACCAACCGAACTCAAAGATGGCTGATCTCCGTTAATAATACCAATACTAGACTCATTAAAATAACTAAAAATAGCTCGTTTTTCTGATGCTACCCGAGCCAATGTTCCTAATCCTTGCAAATGACTATGCCCTACCCCAGTAATAAGAGCAGAATCAGGCTTAAGTAATTGCGCTAATTTATTCATCTCAGAAGTTTTATTAATGCCCATCTCAAAGATAGCAATTGTATGCTGATCGGTTAAACGAACCATATTAAGGGCAATACCAATAAGTGTATTTTGATTACCATGAGATACAAAACAATGCTTACCAGATTGAGCAAACATAGCACCCAACATATACTTGGTAGAAGTTTTACCAATAGAACCTGTAATACCTATAACAGTACCTAAAAAATTTGACCTCCAAGCAGATGCTAAAGCAAACAATGCTTCTAGCGGATTATTAACAATAATAATAAGCCTGTTTAACCATAAATCTTTTGGCAAAGCATCGAGTAAAAATCTTTTGTCCCTCGCTATAAGCGCTCCTGCCCCCTTTTGCAGTGCATTTGCTAAAAAAGCATGTCCATCAGCCTTTTCACCCTGTATTGGCACAAAAAGTTCGTTCTTGATAATCGATCGAGAATCAACCGAAAATGTGACCTTACAATCAAGTGTACCATGCAGAACTACCGCTTCAGGGAGAACATCCTTTAAAAAACCCTCAGTAAGATGCATGTAATTCTCTCCGTTTAAGTAAAATAGATTACATTTAAGCTTATTTATATTTAGCGACAACATGTCTCTATTTTGCTCATTTGTCAAGAATATTTAAGCTTAGAGCTGAAAAAAGAGGGGGCCTGTTTACAATTAATATTTTCTATTATATAATTTATTGAAATGGATTTATTAATAATAATGGGGTATATACGGAGGTTATATTTATGAAACGTACAAATTTATTCTTAGCAGCTTTGGTACTTATTGGTACTACCTGCAAAACAAACTTGCAAGCAGCAAGCATTTCTGATGTTGCCTACATGGGAGCTACAGGTGCTTATGCAGCTAATGCTTATCGTAATCTTAAAGCAACAAACCCTGCAAACATTGGAACAGTTGATGTAGAAGCAAAAGATATTACAGAAGTGGTTATTACTATAAATGGTGATAAACAAGCTTCTTTTTCATCTAAAGATTGGAACAACATCAAAAGTAAAGACTATCGCGACGGCTTCATACAACACATCAATAACGAATTTGATTTAAAACAAAATGATACCGGTAAAAAGACTATTTCTTTTGATATTTCAGTAAGTACAAAAGAACAAGAAGAAGCACCAATACTAGAGCATTCAATTGCATCTAATGTTTCGGTGACACTAGAAAAAGCACTTTTTGCACAAAATCTTTGGGATCACGCAATTGCACCATACCTTACACTTAAAAGTGAATTACCTGTACAAAGAACTTTCTTTGAAAAGAATAGTGAAAGTGAAGATGTTGATTATACTTTTGAAGGTTATACATTAGCGATTACCAATAAAGATTATTATCTTACTTCTGCAAACGTTCTTTCTGGAGCAGCAATTACAACCGCTGCTTGGCATGGTATGAACTACCCAATAGTAACTATACCTGTTACTTTAGCAGCTCATACTCTTTCAAATGCATTTCCTCCACGTTTCTTTAATCCTACAGTGAGTTTTAAAATGGATAACAACACTCTTCTTTTAAAAGGCAAAACACAAGAAGTAATTATCGCAAAAAAAGATGCTTTACGAAAAAAATATAAGCAAACGTTTGATGAAACTACTTTTGAAACTGTTAAAAACACAATCTCTCGGCTTACCTTTACTTACGCAACAAATGACACTCAAGAAAGAGTATTATCTGGTTCAGTTGGCGATGGTAACAAACGCAGAGGAAACACTTATACACAAGAAGACTTTGATAAACTATCAACACAAGCAAAAAGCGTAACCGTACTCGGCGCATTATTTGCAACAGGAATAACATCTTGTAGAACGTTAGGTATTGCTAACTCTGTTAAAGCTGGCCTTGCATTAGGTACTCTTTATACCGGTTACAGAATCTATAATAATGTAACTGTAGACAAAATAGCGCAAGAAGCACGTGATAAAGCAACCGCTCTTGTTACTGCATTAAATATTAGTATACCTAATTTTAAAGACTCACGTGATAGACTTGTACGTCTACAACGCGAATTTGCAAACCAATTTGATGAAGAATTAGTAGATTAATATAACTCGATAATCAAATTAAAAGGCCGGCTAATCCCGGCCTTTTTTAATTAAAGTGTCTCTCGATACAACTGCCTTTGGCACCCACTCGAGATGAACTTTATACTTTATTTTTGTAACTATTAAAATTTATCTGTTCATCTCGAGTGATTTCGTAGAAATAGTATCGAGAGACACCTTATTACTTAATGAATAACTTTACGCATTTTCGATCCACTGGCCGGCATAATTTTGCCCTGACCCTCAAGTAATTCAATCAATCTGGCAGAACGATTATACCCAATCTTAAACCGACGCTGTAACGATGATATAGAAATGTCGTCAATCGTTTTTAAAAACTCAAGAACTTCTGGCAACAACGGTTCATCTGCCACTTCTGTTTCTGTTTTATAGGCAGCAACAGCTTCTTGTAGATCGGTATACTCAACCTTTTGTTGAGCGCGAATGTGATTCACCATGGCATTAATTTCTGCATCACTCACATAAGCACCATGTACACGACGCATGCGTGAACTTTGCGCATTCATAAAGAGCATGTCACCTTTACCGAGCAAGCTTTCTGCCCCACCTGTATCAAGAATGGTTCGTGAATCTATTTTTGATGTTACTCGAAACGACATCCTACTTGGAAAGTTAACTTTAATAACTCCAGTTAATACATCAACCGATGGACGCTGCGTTGCTATAATCAAATGGATTCCTGCCGCTCGTGCCATTTGCGCAAGACGTGCAATGCTATCTTCTATATCTTTTCCTGCAACCATCATTAAATCTGCAAGTTCGTCGATAATCATAACAATAAAAGGCAGCTCATCTTTTTGACCCTTTTGCTTGCACATTTTTTTATAATCAAAAATACTTCGTACTCCAAGAGATGCCATTAACTCATACCGTTCTTCCATCACACGGACTAACCAACGAACTACCGGAGCAGCACGGCGCGCCTCAGTAATAACTGGAAAAAGCAAATGAGCAATATCGTGCATCGCGGCAAATTCTAATCGCTTAGGATCAATAATAATTAATTTCAATTCGTCTGGCGGTAACTTGCACAACAAACTTGCAAGCATGGCATTTAACGCTACCGATTTACCCGATCCTGTAGACCCTGCAACTAACAAATGTGGCATATCAATCAAATCTACAATAACATTTTCTCCCGAAGTATCTTGCCCTAATACTAAGGGTAAAACAGCTTTGCATCGTTGAAACGCAACAGACCTGATGATGTCTCCCATGCGCACACTTTTGCGTTCTTTATTAGCAACTTCAAAACCAACTTTATTGGTTCCCGGAATAGGTGCAACAATACGCACACTCATCGCCTCAAGCGCCATAGCAAGGTCGTGCTCAAGGGCTAATATTTTACTTACTTTTGCATCGATGTCTGGTTGGTATTCAAACAATGTAATAACTGGACCTGGCTTTATAGCAACTACTTTTCCATATACTCCAAAGCGCTCTAATTTTTCTTCTAACGTTATAGCAAGTTGTTTATTTTCATCACCACGAGACGCTTGTGTTTCTTTATCCGATGGAGCAAAAAGAGCCGGTGATGGCACAGCATAACTTTTACGCGTGTTCCTTTGATTTGGTTGCACAGACGCTCTTTTTTTAACACTTTTGCCTTCTGTTTCTTCATTCATCGGCTGTGCCGTTGCACTAGAATAAGGCATAATACCTGTATGCGATTGACGTTCAATATACTCATTCCAAAATGCTCCATCTGTCTCTTCTAATTGACCATTTTCGCCTTTTTCAAAAGCAAAAACCGATTCCTCTGCCTCTTGTACATCGGCGCCACGAAGAGCTCCCCACAACTGTTTTACTGTCCACACAATGGGCACCTGAATGGCATAAGTAAGAGTGCGAACAAGACGCAACATCGGCACTAACCAAATATGACGATAATCATATAACAATACAAAGCTCTTTTTAATACCACGCATTAATGCAATAAAACTAATACGTGTGATCACCAATACAACAATTAATAAAAACATATATAAAAAGACCAGCGTACCTGGCTTTTCTAAAAAACCCTCAAGTACTTGTACAACTGTTTGCCCCACATAACCACCAGCAATCATGTATGGCTTAGACCCTGCATGATACCAATGAAATAAACCAGAAACTGTTACAATGCATGCACAGCTTGCAGCAAACCTGTCCCACTCACCTTCTATAGTTTTAAAGTAATAGGCGTAATAAGCTGTGTACATCAAAAATGGAATTAACAAATATGCGACTGTTCCCAACAAATAAAAACAAAGTGCTGCCACCTCTGCTCCTAGCGCACCAGCAACATTTTGAACCTCTCCCCCTTTGCTTGAGTAATAAAACCATGAAGCATCATGTGGATTAAAAGACCCGAGAGAAACTGCAACTAACACTGCCGCCAAAGCACATAAGACAGCTATGACTTTTTCTACATCAACATAAGAACTTAATCGTGTTTTTTTACTTGAATAACGCGCCATGACCACTCCTTTTTATAGTTTAATCAGCCGAACAAAACCGCCACTAATGCTAACCCTACTACGATCGGCCCAAATAAATACATTCTTTTTTGCTTTACCAAATTGCCTACTAAACAGAGCGCAAAGTAAGAAAGAAAACTACTTATCAGAATAGTTAAACCGAACATTGGATGCAATAATTGAGCTTTGTATTGAAAAAAATAAAATGAATGACACCCTTTTAAAAACGCAGCACCAATTAAA
>JBLICC010000024.1:0-12715 GCA_047631715.1 Alteromonas naphthalenivorans | reverse complement strand
CAACGCAAAGCCGGATCATCCGAGCAGCGACTTGCAAACAAATACTCCCTTGGTATCGGTGGACATCTACGCGAAGAAGACATGGACGGAGCAACACTTTTTGATTGGGCACGTCGAGAATTTGATGAAGAAATCAATTACTCAGGAAATCTAGAAATAACCCCTCTTGGCATATTAAACGATGACTCAAACGACGTGGGCAAAGTACATGTAGGCTTTGTATTTCTACTCAAAGGCGATTCAGCTGATATCTCTATTAAATCTGAACTCCAAAGTGGACAACTATTAACCACTGAACAATGCCAAGAAAAATACGACGCTATGGAAACTTGGAGCCAGCTAGTCTTTGATTTCATTAAAAATTCCTAAAGCCATTGCATTTAGACATCAAGAACTCCTACACTTAAAAGCTATAAGGGTTAGCGGGGAATAGAAAAAGGGAGTTCAAAAATGGCAGAGCAATTCGGATTCACAGATAGAATAAAACGCGGGTGGCTCGTAGCCATGGCAGGTTGGAGATTTATCTTAGAAAATCCAAGCTGCCTGATATTCCCAATCGTCTCAGTTATCACTAAAGTTATTTTTGCACTCTCTCTTATTGTACTCTATGCAAGTTATATTATTGTACGGGTCATAAAATATTCAAAAGCACATCCTCATGCAACCAGCAACCATATACATTTTAAAGCTAAACATGCAATCCCTCCTGTTTCTGGAATACTACTAACAGTAGTTTTTTTATTTGTAATGATCTTAATTTCAAGCATCATGTACACAGCACTCAGCTATTACATGGCAAAAAAAATACAAAATACTCCTGTGTCATTAGGTGCAAGCATTTCACGAGCCTTTTCACGATTTAAAACTTTGTGCGTATGGTCACTCATCAGCGCTCTATTAAAACTAATCTTTAATAGAATTCGGAAATTTGCCCGTAATGGTAGATTCCCTTTTAACTTGATTGCGAGTTTTGTTGGCGGAATACTTAATTTTGCATGGAATATTTTAACTTTCTTTGTAATTCCTATTTTTGCACTTAAAGATTTAAGCGCCATTGCAAGCATAGAGGAATCAGGCAATACCGTTAAAAAAATGTGGGGAGAACAACTTGGTGGTACCGCAAGCATTGGACTTGTTACATTAGCGGCATTACTATCACTTGGAGCACTTGCATTCTTACCTATTAAATTACTAAAAGGAACAGCCTTCTTGCATCATAATCCAACAATGCTCTTTGCTTATTTCTTTGCTCTTTCTATTGCTGGGATATTCGTAATTCTTCTATCTACAACAGCAACAACACTGTTTCAAACTACGGCCTATCTTTATAGCCAAGATAAAACAACAGGGCCCTTTGATGCAGCATTTATAGAAACAAGTTTTGTTCAAAAACCTTCAAATTAATAGGGGGTAACACATGATTTATTTGTGGGATCTTCCAGATCTTATTAAAGACCTACGAACAGACACCGTACCGCTATGGAAAATTCGTATTTACTATACACTCAGCCCTATTATGAGCATTACAAATGGCCTTCTTTTTAGTGTCTTGCTTTTTGGTCATCATATTGTAGAACACACATTTAAATGTTGGATAAGAAAACCACATGCTTCAATTCAATTTTATAATTATTGGGGCACAAGCCTAGGCTTCTTAACAGTCTTTATCGCTTTCTTTGGAATGTATCTCTGTTATCGAGAAAATAAAAAAGGCGATAATAAAAACTTCTGGGCTCGTATGGCTTGCTTAAGTTTTCCCGTAAACTTTAATATCACTATGTATAGCATAGCATTACTAGGATCAGTAAGTTTTATTAGTTACTTTTTCTTTCAAGCTAAAATTGTTGCTTTTCAAGAACAAATGATGTGTGCTCCTGTTCTTGCCACACCATTTATTCCCGGAAAAATACATAAGTTTGCGACAAAAATGCGTACAATGATTTTAATGGCTTATCCTGTGCTTGCATTTCTTCCAGCAGTTCTTTCATTTATTCACTATGCAATACTAAGAAGCTTGATTAAAGATGTTGCGCAAAATCAAGACTTACAGGCTCCTACAAATACCATTGATTATGATAAATTCGATCAATTTGATTAATTTCTAATTAACATGCTTCAAATTTATAAGTTGGAAATACCTGCTCTGGCTTTGGTTGGTACGGTATTTTTTTTCCATACTTATCTGCAACTATTTTTCCTTGCACATCAAAAGTAATAAAACGCTCTAAAAGAATAGGATCTATTCTAATTAACATCTTAACTTCTATTCCCCCGTCATAATCACCTTCTTTAATCTCTTCATGTGAATCATAATCACCTGGCAAAAAATCATTAATCATTAATTTTTGCGAGTTAGAGTCAGAATTTACTGGAATAATAAGAACATTTTTTTCTTTTTCTCCATCAGATACCTGTGCAAGCACAAGCATAAAAGGCTCTCCGTCGTCTCGTTCTCCCTTAAAGACTACTTCGTTTTTTATATCTTGATCAATCTCAAAATGCACCTGCCTTGGTGATCGTGCGCTTGTTACCGAATCAATAGATCTAGAAAGATCTTCTTCTCCGCTACTTACTGTATCTATATCAAGACTGTGTGGATCTGGAAAAGTAAAAGTAAGCGTATTTGAACGATCTCCACTTTTGGTACGTTGAAATACAGCACTATCTACTGGCGTTAAAGGACTACGTCTACCGCTTTTGCCCAGACTTCCACCAGATGAATGCCGTCGTGCTGCTACTACAGATAAAGACGACAGCGAATCTGCTTCTTGCGCCGCTGTTAAAATATAAACCGAGCTTAAAAGACTGATCAATAAGAATTTCTTCATGTGTTTTCTCCCTAAAAAATATTAAATGTACCTCTTTTGTACCTTATTTAACCCTATGACTCAATAAACTAGTATAAATAAACTGGATAAGGCCATCTAGTACAAATTTGCTGACACATCTAAAATATGCTATTCTGTGGGGCGTATATGAATAATTGTTTAACCTCTTTTTACCCCGTATCTGCTTAGTTCTTAAGCTGCGGGCATGACCCCAAGGGAATGAATGTCAAAAGAAATTATAAGGCCGGATCAATTCGGTCGAGTCGAACTTTCGGAACTTGAAAACAGTATGGATCTTGAGCTTAGCACTGAGCAGCTCGAAGAACTTTCTGAGTTATATGAAGGCTTTTTTTCTGTGTGTAAACCAGGAAAAGTCGTCGAAGGTAAAATTGTAAACGTCAGCAATGATGGTGTGTTGGTTGATATCGGATTTAAATCAGAAGGTTTAATTCCCCGTTATGAATTCTCTCCACACGAAATTAAAAAATTTAAATCTGGCGATATGCTCGAAGTTATCTTTGATGAACTCGAAAGCATTGATGGCACACTTGTTCTTTCTTACGAAAAAGCAAAAGCTCTCAAGGCTTGGGATATCATTATGAAACTTCACGAAGAAGATAAGCCTGTTGAAGGTGTGGTAACACACAAAGTCAAAGGTGGTCTTTCTGTGGATATCGGTATTCCAGCATTCTTGCCGGGATCACAAGTTGATGTTCAACGCGTAAATAACTTTGATCAATACGTTGGCCAAACAATTATCGCCAACATTATTAAAGTAAATAAAAAACGTGGCAACGTTATTATTTCTCGTCGTAAACACTTGAGCGAACAACGTGCTGAAGTGCGTAAAAAAGTTCTTGATACACTTGATGCGGGCCAAACAATTGAAGGCTTGGTTAAAAATATCACTAACTACGGTGTATTTATCGACATCGGCGGCGTAGATGGTCTCTTGCATATCACTGATATGACTTGGGGACGCATTTCTCATCCAAGCGAAATCGTTAAAATTGGTGACTCTATCAATGTAAAAGTATTGTCATTCGATAAAGATAACGAAAAAATCTCTCTTGGTATGAAACAGCTTACCGAAAATCCTTGGGAACAAATGACAGCTTCTATTGAAGGTGGTTCTCAAATTAAAGGAAAAGTTTCTAGCATCACTGATTACGGACTTTTTGTTGAAGTTCAAAAAGGTGTTGAAGGACTTATTCACATTTCAGAAATCTCTTGGACAGACCGCATTACTGATTTGAAAAAATATTACAAACCAGGTGATGAAGTTCAAGCTCTTGTTATTTCTGTAGACAAAGACAATCGTCGTATGTCTCTTTCTATCAAGCAACTTGATAAAAATCCTTGGGAAACTGTTGCCGAAGAATTTAAAGTTGGTGAAAAAGTTAACGGTACTGTAAGTAATATAACTGACTTTGGTGTGTTTGTGCTTCTAAAACCAGGAATTGATGGATTGATTCACGTTTCTGATCTTTCTTGGACAGAACATATTGAACATCCAGCAGACGTATATAAACGTAACGATAAAATCGAAGCTGTTATCCTAGGTGTTGATGTTAATGCTAAAAAGATTTCTCTTGGAATCAAGCAATTAGCTCAAAACCCATGGGAAAACATCGAAAAACATTATCAAGTAAACAACGTTGTTGAAGGTGAAATTTCTCGTCTTACTAACTTTGGTATGTTTGTAAAACTTGAAAGTGGCATCGAAGGACTTGTTCATATCTCCGAACTTGCTGAACTTAAAAAAGAAGACAAGAAGATCGAAGATGTTTATAAAGTTGGTGAAAAACGTCAATTCCGTGTTATTAAAGTAAGCAAAGATGAACATAAACTTGGCTTAAGCACAAAACTTGATGAAGTTACCAAAGAAGAAAAACAAGCACCTAAACCACAAAAAGCTCAACCATCATCTGTAGAACCAGTAGCAAAAGCAAAAAGCCAATTCCAAGTTGCGCTAGAAGAAGCTGCTGCTCGTAATAAAAAAGATGAAGGTAAGGAATAACATGGAAAAAACATTAGCACTTATTAAGCCTGATGCAGTTAAAGCCGGTTTTTCTGACGCTATCATTGGTCATATAGAGAAAAACGATTTTACGATTCTAGATCAAAAACAAGTACGTTTGTCTAAAACAGAAGTACAAGGTTTTTATGGCGCCGAACATGGCGAACGTCCATACTTCGAAGAGCTCGTAAACTTTATGACTTCTGGTGATGTTATCATCATGGTACTTGAGCGAGACAATGCTATTACAGGATGGCGCGACCTTATGGGCGCAACCGATCCTGCAGAAGCAGCTGAAGGAACTATCCGTAAGTTGTTTGGAACCTCTAAAGGTAACAATGCAACTCATGGTTCTGATGCTACAGAAAGCGCTACTCGAGAAATTGAGTACTTTTTTCCTAGCAAGTAAATAATTTAAAAGAGAGAGAATAACAATGACAAAGAACAAATATTTATTACACTCTATTGTTATTCTCTCTCTTTTATTTTGTTCATTCATCGAAGGAAAAGGAAAAAGCATGTGGATTTTGATTCACGGCACCTTTGCACAAGAAGCCGCAAAAGTCATAACCAGAACAGGATGGTGGAAGCCTACCCATCAATTTCATAAAGAACTACTAGCTAGTACAAACAACGCAACTATTCACGAATTTAACTGGTGCGGATCTAATTCTCACGAAAAAAGAATTGATGCAGGCAAACAACTTGCAGATTTTATCGAATCTACAGCCTCTGGCAATGAAAAAATTAATATTATAGGTCATAGCCACGGAGCCAATGTTGGTATCTTAGGAGCCCAAGAACTTACAATCAGAAAGAGTAACCTAAAGGTCTCTACACTCTTTGCGCTTGGAGTACCTGTTTCTAATTCTTATTACCCAACATCATCGCACATCACAAAAGTATATAATTTTTTTTCTTATGCAGATTTTGTACAACCAGTAATAAGTCTTTTTAAAAGAGTTTTTCCCGAAGAACAACATATTCATAATCTACAAGTTAAAATAAACGGTTCATGCCCTAATCATTACAGTATTCATGATCCAATTATTGCTCGTTATATACCCAACATGCACAATCTTATTCCAAACAGTAAACCGCATATGATTCATTTTTTTAATAATAAGCAACCTATAATTACACTTGATAGCACTCGTGAACAAGATCTAAGAATAGATAAAGATTTTACCAGCAGCCTTATTACTGCTTTTGCAGAAAGTAAAAAACATGGATGTAAAACTCTTACTGACATCTCTGAACAAACAAAAACTCGGATTCTTCGACTCTGGGATCGGGGGCCTGTCGATTCTAAACCAATGCCTGAATCTAAAAGTTAAAGAACTTGTTTACTTTGCCGATGCAAAATACCTGCCCTACGGCAATAAAACTCCAGAATTCTTACTTGAACGCGCCACTGCTATTACTCAACATTTCTTAAACCAAAACATCGATACAATCGTAGTTGCATGCCATACTTCGTCGGCCACCACTCTTACACAACTTAAAAAACTTTTTCCTCAAGTCACGTACATCGACATGCTTGTGCCAACCATAGACATGGCCGTAAAAAAAACAAAATCAGGCCGTATTGGAATTATGGCAACTCAAACGAGCATTGATTCACACGTACATAAAAAATTGCTTCTTGATCGAAATTCAGAACTTTTTATATTTGAGCAAGCATGCCCAGACTTTGTGCCACTCATAGAAAGCCAAGCACCACAAAAAGATTTGGATCAAGCAATAGAGAACTATTTAAAATTATTATTAAAAAGTAACATCGATACGCTTATTTTGGGCTGCACTCATTATGCTTTTTTAGAGAAACTCATACAAAAACAAGCTCCAAAACTTACTTTGATAAGCGCGGCCAATTGCATAAAGTCTAAAAAAATAGGCTCTAAACAACCTAAAATTACTATTCAAACAACAGCTAATATTAAACTAGAATTACTTACTCAGCTTCAGATTCAGCATTCAGTGCTACGCGTTGTTTAGCAGCTTCATCAAGAATTCCATTTACAAACTTATAGGCATCTTTTTCTGAAAAACCTTTAGAAAGTTCGATGGCTTCATTGATAACTATGGTAGAAGCAGTATCAGTATATTCCATCTCCCAAATAGCAAGACGTAAAATTAAACGCGTACTACAACCCAAACGATCTAATCGCCAGTTTGCAAGTAACGGTATAATTTTTTCGTCCAAAGAATCTCGCTTATTTACAATTTCTTGAACCGTCATTTCGACTTCCCCTTTTTCGGGAATATCCGTCTCGAACTCACGATTAAAAAGATAAATAATCTCTGTAAGAGGCACAGTATAATCAAATGATTCCATCGCATACAAAAGATGAAAAATTAAAGACCGAACTTCACGACGAGAAGTAGCAACGTTACTCATGAAAAAAATCCTTTACGCCCGCTCAATATAGCTACCATCTCTGGTATCAAGTTTAATCTTATCACCCTCATTTACAAACAATGGAACTTGAACATTAATTCCAGTTTCCAAAGTTGCAGTCTTAGTTGCGCCACCTTTTGCTGTGTCTCCACGTACACCAGGCGGGGTTTCTTTAACCTCAAGAACCATAAATAATGGCGGTGTTACTCCAATTGGTTTGTCATCAAAATAGAGCATGTCATAGATTTCTTCTTCTTTAATATAACCCATTACATCTTCTAAATTACCTTTATCAAGTGATACTTGATCAAAAGTTTCTTGATCCATAAAATTATAAAGATCATCTGCAACATAAAGATATTGCATTTGTTTGCGCTCAAGCTGAGGATCAGCAAATTTATGATCTGATCGAAAAGTTTCTTCAAACGTTGATCCGGAAATTAAATTTTTAAGCTTAGCTCGAATAATTGCTCCGCCTCGACCCATCTTATTATGATGAAAATCCATCACAATATGTGGTTCGTCTCGATGCAAAATCTTGTTTCCTTTACGCAAATCAGATGCTGAAATCATGGATACTCCTCAGGACAAAAAAATTGAAAAACGCGTACCAATCAGTATAAGCAGCCTAGCACAAAAAGCAAACCCAAAACATATCCCCTCGGGACAAAACCCCTACTTTCTACGCATTAAATAAAGTACTCGGTCAGAGTCGGCAATCTGCTCTTTAGATTGAATCTCAAAAGAACTATTAAATGCCTGTTCAAAACCTTCTTGTGTATACTGAGTAAAAATATCTGCCCGGGTAGCTAAAAGTTTTTTAACTTTTTTGTCTGATTTAGGAACAAATTCTATAATCAACCATTGCCCCAGAGATGCGAAATAAGAAGCTATATAGTCAAGCGGAACATTATTAGAAATTGCCAAATGATGTACTAATGCCAGAGCCAATACACAATCAGGATTACCTCGCTTATCAATAGTAAGACGCTCAGCATTGCCCCAACCAACAGCAGGCGTTGGATTAGTTAAATCAAGCAATAATGGAAAAACTTTAGTTTCATTATTCTTCTTACTCTGCAGATAATTATTCTCTACACATGCAGGATCAATATCAAAACATACTACATGACCACTTATCTTTGCCGCTAATCGACTAAAGAATCCATCATTACCACCAAGATCCCAAACTGTTTTTGGTTGCGTAATGTGCAAAAACTCTTCTACTAATCGTTGTTTATCCTTAAGGCCTACTTCTGTATAACTATCATCTTGATAGTAATCTACCCACTCGGTTCCTTGAGCTTTCCAAGTACATCCAGCAATACCAGATCGCAAGCTATCTACAAGCCCCTTAATTTGATGCAAAGAAAGTGTTCTCTTAGAAGTAGTTTTTTCAGTTGTATCTTCGTATTTTTTTTGTGCTCTGGCATGCAAATGAACATGTAGCAATAAAGACAAACTCAAATAACTACTACTCGGCAATAATGTAGCCGCTAAATCTAAAGGTACACCATCAATATAGTTCTTAAATAAACTGTTTAAACGTACATCTTTATATGCCATAAGAGCCAATGGCGCTAAGAAATGCTGACAAAATTGTCGATACGCAACCCAGGGCTCACCCTCTTTGTATCGTTCAAAAGAAAGCGTATCTATAAATATTGGCTTACCATCTTTAAATTGCACATTATAAACCGATGCATCTTTAAGAGACATGCCATGCTCAAGAGCTTTTAGTTGAATATCAAGCGTAAGGAGCGCAGCATCTTTTAACTGACTAAAAGACCATTCATAAGGGTATGAAACAAAAGGAATAAGATCAGGAGCAATTACCCTAGACTCATGATCAAGAGAAATTTCTGTATGTAATACAAGTAATTTTTGATCTATTAATATTTTATATAAACCTGATTTTTTTAAAAAGTCATAATCTTTAAAATAAGATTGATTAATCTTTCGATAAAGCTTTTCTTTATCCCAATACAAAAAACCATCCGGATCTCTAAACGATGCTGCTACTCTCTCCATGACTACTCTCTTTTCTTTATTACTTAGATTGCTTAATAAAATAAGACTTTATAGTACTCCAGTAGGTCTTAATGCCATAAAGCCCACCAACTAATCCTGCCGCTAATAATTGTAACAAATAACTACCAGTTCCTGGATCGATATAACCATATACTGTAGTTTTAACTGTTAATAACAACAATCCTACTATTAACTTCTTCATTCTCTTCCTTTCTTTTAAGCTTAAATACTTCTGGTAACTCTACCCCATTTTGCTAAAAATAAAACCCTGGTATCCTAATAAAACTATAGTATCTTACCTAGGAGAACCCATGAGCTTATTAAAAAATATTGATCCCGAAATTTCAGCCGCTATTAATCAAGAATTAACTCGATCAGAGCAGACACTTAATCTGATAGCATCAGAAAACTATACCTGGCCTGCCGTTATGGAAGCTACCGGCTCGGTTATGACCAATAAATATGCCGAAGGCTACCCTTCTCGCAGATACTATAGTGGATGCGAACATGTTGATATGGCAGAAAATTTAGCTCGTGATCGTGTAAAAAAATTATTTGGAGCTGAGCATGCCAATGTGCAACCACACTCAGGCTCACAGGCAAATATGGCCGTATACTTTGCAGTGCTTAATCCAGGCGATACTATTCTAGGTATGAACCTTGCTGCTGGTGGGCATCTAACCCATGGGTACCCTATAAATTTTTCTGGCAAATTCTATAACTCTGTAAACTATGGTGTTAATAAAGAAACAGAACAACTTGATTACGACGAAATAGAACGTCTTGCCAAAGAACATAAACCAAAACTAATTATTTGTGGTGCATCTGCTTATTCACAATTTATAGACTTTGAACGTATTGCACAGATTGCAAAATCTATTGGAGCTTATTCTCTTGGAGACATTGCACATATTGCAGGCCCTATTGCTGCAGGACTTCATCCATCGCCCTTTCCCCATATGGATTTTGTAACCAGCACAACACACAAAACATTACGCGGTCCTCGTGGTGGATTGATTTTATGCAAACAAGAATTTGCTTCAAAAGTTGATAAAGCAATTATGCCAGGTATTCAAGGTGGCCCACTCATGCATCATATCGCCGCAAAAGCAGTTGCATTTAAATTGGCACTTGAACCAGATTTTAAAGAGTATCAAAAACAAATTTTAGCTAATGCCAAAACTATGGCTGATACTTTTACAGAATTAGGATATCGAGTAGTTACTGGATCAACAATAAACCATCTGATGGTTATTGATGTAAGAAATAAAAACATTACCGGTAAAATTGCAGAAGAAACATTAGAAAAAATTGGCATTGTGGTAAACCGTAATTGCATTCCCTTTGATACTGAAAGTCCTTTTGTTACCAGCGGCATTCGCCTCGGTACTCCTGCATTAACCAGTCGTGGACTAAAAGAATCAGAAATTAAACTTGTAACGCAATTGATCGATAAAGCACTTATCGATAAAGACAATGAACAAGAACTTAAAAAAATTACTTTAGAAGTTAAAAATTTGTGCTTACAATTTCCTATTTATGAGTCTATAAATAAGAATTACATACCAACATTACAAAAAGAAGGTATGCAACAACTTTAATAGAGTCTGGAGAAACAGTAATGAAAGCAGAATTCGATCAGTTTGCTAAAAACTATCGAGGTGACCAAACTGAAGGACATTATTTTTTAACAGGCGAAAATAGTCACTATTTTGCTCAACTCAAAGCAGAAAAGCTTAAAGAATGGTTGCCGGCATACTTTAAAGGTGCTCCAAAAACTATATTAGATTTTGGATGTGGTGATGGTCTTATGACCCATGAAGTTAAAAAACAATTTCCTCAATCAGAAATTCATGGTGTTGATAATTCTCCCGAAAGCATAAAGATTGCTAAAAAAAACTATCCAGACATTCATTATCATGTTTCTACCAATAATCTTTCTGTTCTTAAAAAACAATCCTATGATGTAGTGCTTGCAACACATGTATTTCATCACATTTATTTTAATGAACATGAACATTATATAAAAGAGCTTATGAATGTTTTAAAGCCCGGCGGTGTATTTGTTTTTTATGAACTCAATCCTCTTAATCCTGGTACGTGGTACATTTTTAGAAACCATCCCATGGAAGTTAATGCAACAATGCTCAAACCTTGGTATGCAAGAAAATTAGTTGCCAATTATGGAAAAACAGATTTTATTAGCTATGCTTTTTTTCCACATTTCTTAAGTTTTTTTCGTCCCTTAGAAAAATATATAACAAAAGTACCCTTTGGTGGGCTCTATACAATTATATTAAAAAAAGAGAGTAAATAATGAGTAAAGAATTCGACGTTTGTATTGTAGGTGGCGGAGGCCATATTGGTTTACCTCTAGGTCTTGCATTAGCAAAAGAAGGCAAAAAAGTTATCGCCTATGACATTAATAAAAAAACCGTTGATACTATTGCCCAAGCAAAAATGCCATTTTTAGAAGATGGAGCTCAAGAAGTTCTCGATAAAACACTCAATAAATCTTTTTGGGTAACCACAGATAAAGAAGTAATAAAAAAAAGTAAATTTATAATCGTTGTTATTGGCACCCCTGTTGATGAACATCTCAATCCACAATTTACACTTTTTAAAGAATTCTTCGAAGTCCTATTACCCTATCTTGATAACGATCAACATATAGTTTTACGTAGCACTGTATATCCAGGATCCACACAACGCATAAAAGATCTTTTGCTTAACAATGGCAAAAAAACAAAAATATCATTTTGTCCTGAACGAATTGTGCAAGGCAAAGCTATGGAAGAACTCTATACCCTTCCTCAAATAGTTTCATCTTGCACTCCAGAAGCACTTACCGAAGTATCTGAGCTTTTTTTATTACTTACACCCAAAGTGTTTTCTGTATCTTTTTTAGAAGCAGAACTGGCTAAACTCTTTATTAACTCATGGCGCTATATGCAATTTGCAGTTGCTAATCAATTTTATCAAATTGCAGAACAAAATGGCGTAGATTTCTATAACATTTACGATGCTGTTACACGTGATTATTCTCGATCCAAAGGTTTTGCAAAAGCAGGATTTTCTGCCGGACCATGCTTGTTTAAAGACACTATGCAGCTTGCATCTTTTGGTGATAATGCATTTTTTTTAGGCCATTCTGCAATGCTTGTGAACGAGGGAATGCCCAACTTTATTGTTAAACAACTTAAACAAAAACATGATCTAAAAACAAAAACTGTTGGAGTTTTAGGCATGGCATTCAAAGCAAACAATGATGATAAGCGAGAATCTCTCTCTTACAAACTCAAAAAAATTCTAGAGATGGAATCATATAGAGTAATCTGTTCTGATGTATATATTCAAGATGAAAAATTTTTTTCATCACAACAATTAATAGATCAAAGTGATATTATTATCTTGGGAACTCCCCATAAAGAATAC
>JBLICC010000023.1:0-13149 GCA_047631715.1 Alteromonas naphthalenivorans | reverse complement strand
ATTACTAAACCAACTACCAAATCAAAATCAAAAAATACAAAACCTGTTAAAAAAATACAGGCAACTCCTGCCAAGAAAGAAATTACTGTTATTTCTGTAGACAGCAGCAATTTCGAAAAACTTGTTCTTAATTCAAAAACACCCGTACTACTTGATGTTTATGCAGACTGGTGTGGGCCATGCCGACGCATGTCACCAATTTTTGAAGAAGTTTCGCTAAAGAATAAAGGCAAAAAAATTACCTTTGCAAAACTAAAAATGGACGGGTTTGAAGAATCAGATAAACATATTAAACTATTAAAAGAAAAGCTTGGCACTTCTATTACTATGATTCCAACGTTTTTATATATAGAAAAAGGCAAACTGGTAGAACAAATTGTTGGCTCACAAAGTGCGCCCAATCTAAATACCAAGATTGCCTCTTTAATGAAAAAACCTATTAACCAAAAACGTAATTTGGCTTAGAGTTTTTTGTCCTGAACTTCTACACCAAGCTTAGTTAGCTTATCGCGTAGCTCATCAGCCTTAGCCCAGTCTTTATCGATTCGTGCTTGTTCGCGTGCATCGATAAGTTCTTGAATCTCAGGAGTAATTTTAATAGCTACTTCTGGTAATGGCTTAAGGGTAAGACCAAGAATGTTTTGAATAAATAATTTGATAGCGCATTGCTCTTCTTGCATGTCGCTCAAATTTTCGAACACCACACCAAGTGCACCCACAGTATTAAGATCATCTTGTGTAAAACGCATAAGTTTTTTAAAGATTTGTGATTCTTGTACGTGCTCGTCATTTAATGATGCTGATGGGCATGCTGAACTTGCAAATGCTTTACATAACTTTCGATATGCTTTTTCTGATGCCTTAATGTCATCGAAAGAAAAATCTAAAGGAGATCTATAATGATGTTGTAAAATATAAAATCTGATAACCATAGGATCAAATTGTTTAAATACATCTCGTAGAGTAAAAAAGTTACCAAGAGATTTAGACATTTTTTCTTTGTCTAACTGTACAAATGCATTGTGTAACCAGTAACGAGAAAACTCTTTGCCATGCGCACCTTCTGATTGCGCAACTTCGTTTTCGTGATGAGGAAAGATTAAATCCATACCACCGGCATGAATATCAATATGTTTGCCCAAATGTTTACCTGCCATAGCAGAACATTCTATGTGCCAACCTGGTCGACCGTATCCCCATGGGCTTTTCCAGAAAGTATTTTCTTTCTCAGCTTTCCAGAGTGCAAAATCAAGAGGGTCTTTTTTCTTGTCGTTAATATCTACACGCGCGCCGGATTTTAAATCATCAATTTTACGTTTAGATAGTTTTCCATAATCTTTAAATGTACGAACGCTATAATATACATCTCCATCAACTTCGTACGCTAAACCTTTATCTATTAAAGTTTGTACAAGAGCAATAATTGCGTCGATAGTTTCTGTTGCAAGCGGTTCGATATCCGGCGGCAAACAATTAAGTTGCGCAACATCTTGGGTATATGCCTTCATAAATGTTTGTGCAATCTCGTGATAGCGAAGTTTATCGCCCAATTCTTTTTCTGCGCGTGCCATAAGTTTGTCGTCAACATCGGTAAAGTTTCGACAATACGTTACCTTAGAATAAGCATTTTTAAGTAACCGATAGAGTACATCAAAGGTTACATAGCAACGGCCATGACCAATATGAGCAAAATCATAAGGTGTAATTCCACATACATATAATTTTACTTCATCTGGAGATAAAGGAGTAAATTGTTCTTTTTTATTGGTCAGGGTATTACTTAAGGTAATCATATATAATCTCTATCCTATTGAACTTTTACAGTCATAGCGTTTACAGAATAACCGATAACGCTCATTACTTTAAGCTGGTCAATTTTTTAAAAACTAGTATCATAAGTGCTTATTTTATCTTGAGAATATGTATTGTACTAAAAAGATTGGAAAGTGCATAGGAGCCCATGCATGCTATCTCGTAAACAAGCTTACCTTACCGTCCTTTTACTCTCATTGACAACAGTATCCCTTGGAGCAAACAGCTCAAAATATACTTCTGAATCGTCTGATGAAAACGAAAAAACCTCACAACCAATTATCAACAAAATAATTGTCTCTGGACTACACTCACTGCCACTCGATACCATTATGAGTACCATTCCGTATCATATTGGCAACCCCTATAATCGTAATCTTTCGAGCAAACTAATTAAAAATATTTATAAATTAGGATATTTTAAACAAGTACAAGTTAAACGAGAAAACCTACCTAACAATAAAATTAATTTGCATGTTATCTTAACCGAAAAAACAAGAATTAAAGATGTTATATTTAATGGAAACAAACATCTTAAATCTAAAACTATTTTCGAAAAAACAGATTTAGAAAAAAAACCAGCTGCAGACCCTCAAGAACTTAAAAAATATGCTCGTGCTATCGAAAAACTGTATGCAGAACGAAATTATCATTTTGCAAAAGTAGATACAGAATTAAAAAAAGATAAAGAAACAGGAAAAGCACTTGCTATCTTTACCATCAAAGAAGGTCCTGTAGCAAAAATTAAACGAGTTCGTTTTACCGGTAATAAAAAGTTTACTGGCAAAAAACTACGATCTCTCTTGTTTACTCGAGAAGATTGGGTTTTGGGTCTAATGGATAAAGGAGGAACGTATAACCCTCTTGCCATTGAACAAGATCGTTATACATTAGAAAATTTTTATCAAAGCCATGGCTATATGAATGCAAAAGTTTCTAATGCCACAGTACAATTTGATAAGAAAAAAAGAGATATTGATATTACTTTTCATATAGATGAAGGTGATTCATATACTGTTAAATCGGTAAAAGCTCCTGATCATGAAAAGCTCAAAGAAAAAGATATGTTGAGCATTATTCCTATTAGATCTGGACAACCTTATTCTAGAGAAGCAATTAGATATTCTATCGAACAACTCAAAATGCTCTGGGGAAAACAGGGACATATCTACGCAAACATTGAGCCGTCCATTCAACCCAACGATGAAGAAAAAACAGTTGATCTTATATTTTATAGTGACCCAGGCGATGTTGTTCACCTTAATAAAATTAATATTTTTGGAAACGAGAAAGCACGAGATAAAGTTATTCGAAGACAGTTCTTACTCGAAGAAGGGGACCTGTTAACTACAGCAGAAATGGAAGCATCCAAACAACGAGTTACTTCTCTTGGATTCTTCGACATGAAAGAAGGTGTTAACTGGAGAATTAATCGTATTGATGATAACACCACAGATTTAGACATGATTGTAAAAGAAATCAAAACAGGACGCTTTGAGTTTCAAGCAAATTATGGTGGCGCTCCCGGACAAATGTCAACGGCTGGAGCAGGTTGGGGTCTACAGGCTAGTCTTCAAGAACGTAATATGTTTGGCCTCGGTCTTCAAAGCAGCATGACGGGTCGTTGGGGAGAAGATCAACAATCATTTATGCTCAACCTTGCCGATCCCTATTTTATGGATAAACCAATTCAAGTAGGTTGCAATGCTTATATAAAACATTCAGAATACGATGAACTCAAAAAAACTGATCGTTCAAAAGTTCAGCAAAAAAGCGTTGGTGGATCTTTTAATGTTGGATTTATGGCAAAGCAACTTGGATTTGCTTATCTTTTTGGTGAACTTGGCTTTGAAAAAATAGACAATCGTGACAATAAAATGCCTACTGCAGCGGTTAATTCCGATTCTTCAACAATATTGGAATATCAAAACATTCTAAATGAACGATTCAAACCGGGTAAATTTATTTATTTACAACTCCATGCAACCAAAGATACTCGCAACCATAGCATGCATGTATCAAACGGCTATCAATGGAAGATGAGTTCTCGATTAGGCGTTCCAAGTTTTGGAGACAACATTGGCTTCTTAAAACTACAGGCTGATGGACATTGGTACACACCCCTTATTGGACAAAACACTCTTGTTTTACATGTTCATGGATTTGCGGGTTATATTAATGGATTTGAAGATAATCGTATTCCGTATAGTGAGCTTTATAATATTGGTGGCCAAGCAAGTGTTCGTGGTTGGAATTTTGGACAAGTTGGCCCAATCTGGACAGTGCCAGATCTTGTTAATAAAAACTGGCGCGGTGATGCCATTGGTGGAAAGAAAGCTTTCTTTGTTAATACCGAACTTATTTTCCCTATTGTAAACGATCAATCAATGAAAGGCGTAGTCTTTTATGATGGTGGTTCTGGATGGGATACTCCAGGAGCAAACTCAATTGCAACTGATCACTTACAAAACAATAAGTTTGATTATCGACACTCTATTGGTATTGGTATGCGCGTACTCAATCCACAACCAATGAATGTATACTGGGGCTTTAAGCTTGATAAACGCACCGGAGAATCACTCAATGAAGTGCATTTCTCAACCGGTATAGACTTTTAATAATTTCTAAAAAAAAGGCTTCGATCTCTCGAAGCCTTTTTTACTTTTATATACTCTTTAGTTAGTCGTTAGTTACATCCTCACGACGATCTCTTCTATTTTTGCCTTCATCTTTTACTGCTGGCTTACTATGCAACAAAGCTTTTTTGGTTTCAGATTTTTTTGCTTTAGGCTTGCTATTAAGTCTTCCAGTAAGATCATGGTCACCTGTTGCTTGCCCAGAACTGTTTTCGTATTTTTCAATACGATCTCTTCTATCCCATGTTTTACCTATTTTTGGTGCCTTAACTACTTTTTTCTTAGGAGCCTTGGCTTTCTTAGGAGCCTTAGCTTTCTTAGGAGCCTTAGCTTTAGATTTAGCCACAGGTTTAACTTTAATTTCAGAGATATCTTTTTTTAACTCTTTATCCTCTGTTAATTCTTCGCGACGCTCTTTCCTACTTTTGTCTGCATCTGTTGCTGCTGGTTTACTATGAAACAAAGCTTTCTTAGCTTCAGATTCTTTTGCTTTAGGCTTGATTGTATTAATTCGGCCAGTAAGACTATGGTCCCCTGTTGCTTGCCCAGAACTATTTTCGTACTTTTTAATACGATCTGGTCTATCCCATGTTTTACCTACCTTTAAAACCTTAACTACTTTTTTCTTAGGCTTACCTTTGGGAATAGAGAACATTGGCTTAACACTTTGCCTTCTACTTACCGATTTGCCTTCGATATCATCAACCAACTTATAGAAGTCTTTTCTAATGTCTTGCTCAACTCTACCTGCTAATGTTTTACGATTACTTCTAAAAGAATCGGTACTGTCTATAATTTGTGCTTGTTTCTTTTTATCAGAAGATATTCGAGCTCCACTATGTGAGCGAGAAAGCGAACGACGATTTTTTCTAGCTTTTTGAGCTTCTTCTTTTTCTTTTCTTGTTTTCTCTTTAGCTTGTCTTAATTTTTCTTTAGATCGTTTTACTTTTTCTACAGATTTTTTATCTTGCTCTTTTTTTTCTTCAATTTTTTCTTTAGCTTTTTTTGCTTTTTCTAGCTCTTTACGCGCTTTTTCTTTTTTTATTTCTGTAGATTTTTCTTTTTTCTCTTTATCTTGTTGTACTTTTTCTAACAATCTTTTTTCTGCATCCTTAGCTTTTTTCGCTCTTTTTAATTTTACTTCTTGAGCTTTCTCTTTTCTTTCTTCTTCAGATTTTTCTTTAGCTCTTTTTGCTTTAGCTTTTTGATGTTCATTTTTTATTCGCGATGCATTATCAGAGTGAGATGAGGGATAAGCTCCATATCCTCCATGATTGGCAAATGACCAGGTACCAATACTCAATATTATAAAACTCAGTACTATTAATGATTTCTTCATTCGTTCTCCTTTTTACCTATTTATAATTAATTCTTATAAAAATGTTGCTGTTAATGCAATGATTATGATTTTTAATTTTATTTTTTCTACCTTAAGAGACATTTTAGTATTCTTACCATTAACATTTGATTTTAAATACTTTGAAAAGCTATGGTGTATAACATGTGTTATAGTACAAGAAAATAGGTAGGTCAAAATCATGAAGAAAAAAGCCTTTATTGTTTTATTCTTGACGGTACACGTGCTCTTTATTGCACTTCAGATTGATAAACAAAGTAGGATGATAAAATTATCTTATACAAAACAAAAAAAGGAAAACGCTCTAAAAACGCTTTTTCATAAAAAACAAGCTCTTGTTAATGAACTTTATAGACTCAAAAACAAACAAGAAATAAAAGCCTATGCACATACTCATTTAAAAATGAAACCCTTAAAAATTAAACAAGTACAAAGGATTCCAGGCTATGGACAGCACTCATAAAGCAAGAACAGCTCTTGTTTTTTTTCTTTTTTGTTCTCTTTTTTGTATTGGAATCATCAACTTATATACCCTCCAAATTAAACAACACACATTTTTTACAGACCTTGGACATCAACAATATTATGTTACACAAACCTCTTATCCCCCACGGGCTTCGATTTTAGATCGAAACAAAAACCCTCTTGCTCTTAATAAAGAAACTCTTTCTGCTTTTATGCTTCCACGTATGATCAAAGAAAAAACGGGATTTAAGCGCTTTTTAAAAAAAAATTTCCCCGAGGCACACGAAAGATTTATTAAAAAACCAAACGCCCAATTTGCCTATATAAAAAGAAAAATCTCTCATAAAGAAAAGAAACTAATCGAGCAAAGCGGTATTACTGATATTCACTTTTTAAACGAACCCAGCAGATTTTACCCCATTGAAGCGGCAGGTTTATTAACAGGCATGACCAATATAGACAACAAAGGACTCTTTGGAATCGAACTAATACTTAATGAACAGTTAACTGGAAAACCCACAACCACCGTATTAGAAAAAGATGCTCGTTCTGGTCATTTTTATTTTTCTAAACAAAAAGAAACAAAAGGGATAGATGGAGCCCCTGTTGAGCTAACTATCGATGGCAATCTACAGTTTCTAGTTCAAGAAGAACTAACCCAAGCAGCACAAAAGTTTGGTTCAACTCAAGGAGCAGCTGTTGTGATGGATCCAGAAACAGGAGATATTTTGGCAATGGCCTCCTATCCTTCGTTCGATCCCAACGACCCAATTATTACCAGTCAAGCAGCAACAAAAAACACTGCTGTAACAGAAAGCTATGAATTTGGATCGGTTATTAAAACATTTTGTGCCCTTGCAGCTCTCGAAGAAGGCCTGGTTACTGCAGATGAAGAAATAGATTGCCTCAATACAAAAACTGCTTTCCTTGATGGTCGACAAGTTAATACCGTTCTTTCTCTTGGAGTAGCAACTTTTACCGACATCATAAAAAAATCTAATAATATTGGAATTGCAAAAGTAGCAAAACGTCTTGATACCAAGATCTATGATCATTACCGTAGATTAGGATTTGGAACCAAAACTAACATTCCATTCCCTGGAGAACAATCAGGATTTGTAATGCCACCAGAACGTTGGTCAAAACAATCTATTATTTCTCTTTCTTATGGATACGAAATAACCAATACCCTTTTACAGCTTGCTCGTGCTTTTTCTGTATTTGCCAATGACGGGCATCTCGTTACCCCACGATTATTACTCAGCCAAGAAATTACTGAACCCCAAAAAATCTATTCGTCAGAAAGTATTAATACCATGCGTACCATTTTAGAAGAAGCTACCTCAAAGCAAGGTACCGGAAAATATGCCGCCGTACACGGTTACACCACCATGGGTAAAACAAGCACTACTAATCTTTTAGAAGATGGCCAATATAATGAACATAAAAACACGTATGGTTTTGCTGGCATCGTAGAAAAAGGTGGATACAAAAGAATTATTGCCTGTTTTCTAAAAGAATCAAAACGACATAACCTATATGCCTCAACTGTTTCTGCACCGTTATTTGAAAAAATAGCAGAAAGAACATTGATGCACGATAAGATTTTAACGTGACCATAAGGTGTCTCTCGATACAATCACCGACGGTGCCCACTCGAGATGAACCCATATATTTTCGTGCTTGTACACCGAGTCATCCTGCGACAGCCCGCCATAGCCTTGGCGACGGCTGGGAGTGGTTTTTGAATGTTAATGAAAAAATTGTATCGAAGGATCAAAAAGAAAGTGATAATTATGAAAAACATTCCAGCAGACATCCCCAAAGACAAACAAGAAATCTATAAAAATCGCTACGCTACGATAACAAAAAATACAGAACGCCTTTTTATTTTTGCAGCAGATCAAAAGATGGAACATTTAAACAAAGATTTTTTTGGACCCAACCTACCAGAAGAAATTAATAAGCCAGAACATGTTTTTTCTATTGCGCACAAAAGCCCCATTGGCTGTTTTGCAACACATGTTGGTCTTATTGCTCGCTATGGATCCGACTACCCAAACATACCCTATATCGCAAAACTTGATGGTAAGACTAATTTAAACAAAGGCGAACCATACAGCCAACAAATGTGGTCTGTAAACGACGCCCTTTCTCTTAATGTTTCAAATCTATGCGGTGTGGGATACACCATTTTTCTTGGTAGTGATTACGAACGAGACATGCTAACCGAAGCTGCAACTATTGTTACCAACGCCCACAAAAACGGTTTAGTTGCTATCTTATGGATCTACCCACGAGGCAAAAGCGTTCCCGATGAATATGATCCTGATGTTATAGCAGGAGCTGCAGGAATGGCAGCCAGCCTTGGTGCCGACTTTGTAAAAATTCAAAAACCATCTGGCCCTGCAACACATATTAATCAAGCTGTGCAAGCAGCTGGAAACACAAAAGTAATAGTATCCGGCGGCGCAGCACAAGAATCACAAGCCTTTTTGCAAGAAGTATATAGTAATATTCACGACGGAAATGCCGCAGGTGGTGCCATTGGAAGAAACATCTTTCAGCATACAGAACCAGAAGCTCTTAAACTAGCAACTGCCCTTTCTAACATTATCTATCAAGATTGTAGTTTGGAAAGCGCTTTAAAAATAATAAAGCAATAATGGAGTCTCTCGATACAATTTTATCCTGAGTGATTCCGTTAAGAATAGTATCGAAGGGCGAGATGAACAAAACGAATCATACTGAGTGAATACAAACTTTAGTGAGTCACCCTGAGTGATTCCGTTAGGAATTGTATCGAATGGGTCGAATGTATGTAATTCGTTCTCTATTATCCTTCGATACAATTTTTTCATTAATATTCAAAAACCACTCAGGATGACTCCGTAATTACAATAACTAAGTATAAAGCTCATCCCGAGTGATTTCGTAGAAATTGTATCGAGGGAACCTCAAAAAAAAGAGACGCTCTGTAAAGAACGCCTCTTTAATATTCTAAACTAAAAAGTGATTACGCAGTAAGCGCATCTTCTTCAGCTAATTCTTCTTCTAGCTCGGCTGCACGACGAGATGCTTTTTTCCATTTATGGAAAGCATATACTGCAATTGCTGTAACAGCTACAGCACCAATAGCAAATTTGCCTGGGTGAGCTTTTACAATAGCAACAACATTCTCGCTACCGTCAGAAACCATTGTTTTACCTGATTTAACAGCATCAACAGTTGCTGTACGTGCTTTAACAGCACCTTCTTTTACAGCAGCCCAGTATGATGTTGCAGGAACAGTAGTTTCAATAACAGCTTCAACCGCAGGAACCGTAGCTTCAGCAGAAGCTTCAATAACAGCTTCAACCGCAGGAACCGTAGCTTCAGCAGCTTGTGTACTTGTTGAAATCAAAAGAGCAAGAGCCAAATAACGTAATGAGTTATTCATAGATAACATCCTTATGTTGTAGTTAATCAATTAGTTTCTTATCACGCTTGCAATTACTAAACTTTTTTATTTTAATAATAACTTTGCCTTCAAGAAATATTAAAGACAAAAACCCTAACCCTCTAGCATTATATCCTAAATTAAGAATCTCTAGTGTACGGATTATAGCTTTTTTGTCAAAAAATCAGGCTTAAATCACTCTTAAACAGGCTTACAGATAAGATTCAAACTCTTTCTATTTTATTTTTAAAAATTATTTTCAAAGTCAGATCTTGTCTTTGTCGCGCGGCTCTTTTAAGATCAATACCATTGCGCAATCTAAAAAAAGGATAATGGAATGATAAAAAAATTTCTCTATACCTCGATTTTCTTACTCTGCTTCTCTCTTACTGCTAAGACAGATAAAAGTAGTCAAACGTTTTTATTCACGCGGCCCACTCACCAAAACTTAGGTCTCAGTCAAGTTTTTTGGTTCGGCGTACCATTAAACAAAGATCAAAAAACAGGAGTTCGCATAAACGCTTCTTATCAAGATTCACGCAAAGCAGACAGAATTAAACAATATTTTTTACCTATCGATAAAGCAGCCGTAAAAATACATAATACAGCCACAGATAAAAATGCCCTTCCTGTATGGTTTGGATTGCCAGATGGCTTTAGTGGAAATGTAAATTTTGCTCCCGAACAAAAACAAATAGGTGGTACCATAGATGTACGCCGCATAATTGGACCTCTTTTTGGAATCAAATTTGCTAAAGATTGGTGGGTGCAACTTACTGTTGCCGCAGCAAAAGTAGAAAACAATCTTAAACTTACACAAAGCAATGTTCAAAATGCTGCAGCTAACACACTTGCTGTTTACGATATTGTTACCGCTTTTAAAAATCCCGATTGGACCTATCTAAAAATTGATGGTGAACGTTCTCGATCAGGACTTTCTGAAGTGCGTTTAACTTTAGGATCAACCTTTGTATCAAACGGTCGCGCTTATGCATCAAGCTACTCTGCCATTTCTTTACCTGGCAAAGGCAGCACCTCTAACGCTTATATGTTCGACAGCCAAGTTGGCTTTAATAAACATGTGGGCATTATTTGGGGTATTAATATGCAAGCACCATTAACACGAGAAGAAGAAAAACACTTGGTTACCTTTAATATAAACCTAGAAAGCAACTTTCTTATCCGTAACTACCAACATCGTACCTTTGATTTAAAAGATAAAGAATGGAGTCGCTATTTGCTTATGCGCCACAAAGACGAAACTGGTACTGCAACCGTGCCTGGTGTTAATGTTCTAACACACAAAGTACGTGTTTCTCCTCATGCTCTTGTTGATTTTACCACAAGCTTACGGGCTACTCGAGGTTATTTCCAAGGTGAAGTTGGTTATGGATTGTGGGCTCATGGCGGAGAATCTGTAAAAATTACCGATACACACAAATGGATAGAAGAGTATCAAATCGCTGGAACAGCTGGAGCAAGATGGGCAAGTGATGCAACTATTATAAGTCGAGGAACAGATAGCGCAACGTTTACTGCAATTAAAGAATCTGACCTTGATTTAGATTCTTGTAGCCAACTTGCTGCTGCTATTCATCGAATACATATTTATGGAAACTTACAAAGTAAACAATCTACAAGAAACATGCATGCTGGACTTGGCGCGTTTGTAGAAATGCCCCGCAATGAGACCAAAGCACTTTCTACCTATGGTGTGTGGTTTAACGCCGGTGGATCGTTTTAAAACTTACTCAATAAAAAAGCCCGGATTTCTCCGGGCTTAATATTTCTACCCTTCGATACGATCACCTATGGTGATCACTCAGGGTGATTCGTACCTTTAGTACATTCCTTGCATGCCGCCCATTCCTGAAGGACCTGCTGGAGGAGTCATACTTTTATTTTCTTCTGGAATGTCTGCGATGATAGTTTCTGTTGTAATCATCAAGCCAGCAATAGACGCAGCGTTTTGAAGCGCAGTACGTGTTACTTTTGCAGGATCAACGATTCCAGCTTTAACCATATCAACATACACACCGTTCTTTGCATCAAAGCCGATTTCTGTACTTGAGTTGCGAATTTTTTCTACAACAACAGAAGCTTCGAACCCTGCATTTTGTGCAATGATACGAGCCGGTTCTTCAAGAGCACGACGAATAATAGAAGCTCCAAGCTTCTCGTCGCCTTCAACCGCAACTGCATCAACAGCAGCTTGTGCACGTAGAAGTGCAGTTCCACCACCGGCAACAATGCCTTCTTCTACCGCAGCACGAGTTGCATGCAATGCATCTTCGATACGGTCTTTCTTTTCTTTCATTTCTGTTTCTGTAGCTGCACCAACTTTTATAACTGCAACACCACCAGCTAATTTAGCCAAGCGTTCTTTGAGTTTTTCTTTGTCGTATTCAGAATCGCTGTTTTCGATTTGCATTCTAATTTGTGTAACACGACCATCAATAGCAGCTTTTTCACCAGCACCATCAATAATAATTGTAGCGTCTTTAGTGATTAATACTTTTTTAGCAGTACCAAGATCGTCCAAGGTAATATTTTCTAGTTTAATACCAAGTTCTTCTGATACTACTTTGCCACCGGTCAATGCAGCGATGTCTTCTAACATTGCTTTACGACGGTCACCAAAACCAGGAGCTTTAACTGCAACAACATTAAGAGTTCCACGAATCTTGTTTACAACCAATGTTGCAAGCGCTTCGCCTTCTATATCTTCTGCAATAATCAAAAGCTGTTTACCTGTTTTTGCAACTTGCTCTAATACCGGCATCAAAGACTTCATAGAAGTAATTTTCTTCTCATGAATCAAAATTGCAGGACCAGCCAAATCAGCTTCCATCTTCTCTGTGTTTGTTACAAAGTAGGGAGACAAGTAACCACGGTCAAATTGCATACCTTCAACGATTTCTAATTCGTTTTCCATGCCCTTTGCTTCTTCAACAGTAATAACGCCATCGCGACCTACACGCTCCATAGCTTCAGCAATTTGCTGCCCAATTACTGTATCTGAGTTTGCAGAGATAGTAGCAACTTGTTCGATTTCTTTTTTGTCGCTTACTTTTTTAGCAGATGCTTGAATGCTTTTAACTGCTGCTTCTACTGCTTTGTCGATACCGCGCTTAAGTTCCATTGGATTTGCACCGGCAGTAACATATTTGTTACCTTCACGAAATATAGCTTGTGCCAAAACCGTTGCAGTAGTTGTTCCATCACCAGCAACGTCTGCTGTTCTAGAAGCAACTTCTTTAACGAGTTGAGCACCCATATTTTCAAGACTGTCTGCCAAGTCGATTTCTTTTGCAACCGTAACACCATCTTTGGTAATCCCTGGAGAACCGAATGATTTGCCATAAGCAACGTTTCTGCCTCGGGGCCCAAGAGTCACTTTAATTGCATCTGCAAGAGTATCAACACCACGACGAATTTTG